>JAQBOY010000025.1 GCA_028287805.1 Mucilaginibacter sp. | reverse complement strand
ATCAATTAACCATTAATTCTGCATTACCAATGCAGATTATAGCCTAACAATATTGTTTTAGTTTTTTACCTTAACAACATTATCTCAATAAATTAATGAAGAAGAAAGAAGTTTTAAAATATGCCGGTATTGTTTTACTGACAATGACGATCGTTTCCGCAGGTTTTACAAATGCCGGAGCTCAGGCTGGCAAATCTGCAAATCATATTGATAGCCAGCTTGATAATTTTGACGTAAAGTGGGATACGCCTGGGCCTACCTCGGCACAATCTATGCCTCTTGGTAATGGAGACAACGGGCTTAAAGTTTGGGTAGAGAAAAGCGTTGATCAGGCATTTTACATCAGTAAAACCGATGCCTGGGGAGGGGAGCTTGAACAGCAAAAAGACCCGTGGATGAAACAGGGCGGAGTACTCATGAAACTGGGTGCCATACGTGTTTCTTTAAGCCCAAGCCCCCTTGCAAAAGACTCATCATTCAAGCAAATATTAAAACTAAGGAATGGCGAAATATGGGTACAGGAAGGCAGCGGGAAAGATGCTGTTAAGCTGCGTGTTTGGGTTGATGCCAATCATCCGGTTATCAGGATAGAAGCACAAAGCGGCAGCCCCGTCACCATAAATGTAAAGCTCAATAACTGGCGTGCCGGCCTGACCGATACAGTGCTTGAAAATAGAAAAAATCAGCTGGCCTGGTATCATCATAATTCAGCTACAACTGATCCGCATTTGGCTAACCTTACTTTTGGCGCCATGGTTAAAGGCAATGGATTGGTGAACAAGGATGCCACAACGCTGCAATCGGGCAAAGCGGTAACAGCGCAGCTGATCTCCATTTATCCATTAACAGCAGTATCAGGCAGTGGCAGCCAATGGCTTTCTAAATTGGAACAGCAGGTAAATGAAAACGAAAAGCTTAATATTGAAAAGGCACGCCTTGCCCACCAGCAATGGTGGCAACAATTTTGGCAGCGCAGCTGGATATTTTTAGGTGGCGATGATCTGGCAAACCATGTTACACAGGGGTATATATTGCAGCGTTTTGTTACTGCTTGTGCTGGCAGAGGCGCTTACCCGATTAAATTCAATGGGTCTATTTTTGTAGTGGATAACCCGGCATGGAAACCCAACAGGAATGCTGCCCCCGAAAAAATGGATGCTGATTTCAGGGCGTGGGGTGGGCAATACTGGTTTCAAAACACGCGCGCCATGTATTGGCCAAGGCTCATGGCCGGTGATTTTGACATAATGTTGCCATTGTTCAGGATGTATGCCAATATACTGCCTGCTAATGCGGCCCAGGTTAAACAATACTACGGGCATGGCGGCGCTTATTTTGCAGAAACTTCTCCTTTTTGGGGAGGATTGCAGTTTATGGGGCCACAGGTTAAAGCTAATTATACTAATCATTACTTTACCCCTATATTGGAGCTGAGCATGATGATGCTTGATTATTATGAATATACCGGTGATGCCGCATTTGCCAAACAAACCTTGCTGCCTGTTGCGACAGCAGGGCTTCAGTTTTTTGATCAGCATTTTAGCCGCGACAGTACGGGTAAATTATTGCTTGACCCTGATAATGCGATTGAAATGTTTTGGAAGGTACATAACCCTGCGCCCGATATTGCAGGCCTGCACGCTGTGCTTAGCCGTATGATAAAGCTGCCACCTGACTTGGTTGACGAAAAAACACGGTCTCAATGGGAAAAATTATATAGTGAACTGCCGCCGCTGCCAACAACCGAAACTGATGGCAAAAAATTGCTTTTACCTTATACCGGTCCGCAGACAGCGAAGTTTTTTAACCTGGAAAATCCTGAATTATATGCTATCTATCCTTTCAGGCTTTACGGCATAGGCAAACCCGACCTGCAACTGGCACTTAATACCTTTAACGCCCGCAAAGAGCGCGAAAAAGGCTGCTGGGTGCAAGACCCTATACAGGCCGCTATGGTTGGCGAGCCGGATGTTGCGAAAGATTATGTGAGTTTTGCCCTAACCCGCAAATCGCCCGATCTGAAATTCCCTGCCTTTTGGGCTACCGCACATGATTATAATCCCGATGAAGATAATGGCGGCAACGGCGAAAATGGCCTGCAGCAAATGCTGATGCAAACTGATGGCAAAAAAATAATCCTCTTACCGGCATGGCCCAGCGATTGGGATGCGGATTTCAAGCTGAACGCTCCCTATAAAACCACGGTTGAAGGTAAGGTGGTAAAAGGCAAACTTACCATTATTAAAGTTACTCCCGCCAGTCGGATGGCCGATGTTATAATTCATACAGGCCAATAAATATTTAGAAGATTAATACAACAGAGGCTGTCTTTACACTTATGACAGCCTCTTTTCTTTTGTCCCAGGGTCAAACGGCTTGCAAGGTGTAGACTTTGCAGGTGAGGTGCCGAAATAAATTTCGGCATGACAGAGGGGGTGTGCAAATAACAGCGCAAATTTAAAGCCTATGGTCGGTGTTTTCACCGCACCATCCGAATTATGTATATTCGATCCATGCAACAAGGGATAGAGTTTTTTACTGCCACTTGTCTTAACTGGCAGTCTTTGCTGCAAACAGAAGATCACAAGCAAACTCACGCTTTTATTGTTTCCTTTTCTCTAAATACGCTTCTATCCCGGCAAAGTTCATTCTGCCTGCTTCTTCGTAATTGTCATCAGCTTGCATGTGTCTTGCCCATGTTAAAGGTGTTCCGTCATAAACTTTGTCTGGAACATTAAGTTTTGCGCCAGCTTCAACCAATAGTTTTACGGCGTCCAGTGAACCTGAAGAGACGGCTTGGTGTAATGGTGTAGCGTGGCTATGGACGCCGCTATTACTTTCGGGATAACCATTAGGATTAGCGCCCATCTTCAATAGTAGTTTTATCATATCAGCCTTGCCATAAAATGCTGCCGCTGTTAGTGCGGTTAGCTTTTCACCGGCACTTGCTATGGCACCTAAACGGCTAATATCGTCCATGCGTTCCAAACAAACAGTGGCAGGCAGGGTGAGTTTACCGCCACGGTTAATTAAATGTTGAACAGCCTCGGTATTACCGTGTGCGAATGCTCCCATTCCGTCACCAGGAGTTGCCCCGGCATCTATCAGCAAATCCATCATGGCTATCTGTACGCCGCATTCGCGTGGAATACGTCCAGTGGCGACTAACTCCAAAGTATAGTCAAATTGGTTATGGTAAGTATCCGGGGCCTCGCGTCTTACCGCATGTACAAGCAAGCGGGTTACCTCTATGATATTAGGGGGGAGCTTTTCATTACGGATAGGATTTTCAGCAACAAACCAAATCAGGTAAGGGTCTTTAAAATAATCGTCCTTTGTTGTGTGCAATCTTTCCTTTACCAATCTGGGATGTTTGGAAATCAAGTTTTCGAGTTCATTAATACTGCCGGAGTCTATCGCTTCAACAGCTTGAAGAAATTGCGGATCGGCAATCATTTGATTTGCGGTCTTTAATACATTTTGTTATCAAAATTTGCAGAGAGCAGGTTTGGTAACACCCTTAATTTTCCGCTCTGTTTTGATATTTTAAAGGTTTTCAATTCTGTACTCGTCACTTTTAATTTGCTTTGGTATAGCTGCAAATGCTATATTATAAATATACAAAAAATGCATTATTGAAATATATTTATAATATAATGAAAAGTTAATTAGGAATACCACTTTGGGGAGCGCAGGCCCTTATGTTTGGTTGATATAAATTAAGAAATGAATGGTACATTTGATAACCGCCGTTCAGTGCATCTTTTTAAAAATGACAAACAATGAGAATTAAACTATCGTTTTTGTTTCAGCCAATCGTAAAAGAATAAAGGAAATCAATATATAAAAGACGATCTTATTTAAAAACAATGAAAGAAAAAATAGGCACCAAAGACAACCCATTGCAACTAAAAACCCCACCACTATCATCAGCGTTTACCATGCATTATGATGTTAAAGATGGCCGTGAAATTTTGGTGTGTACTGTTGGCAAAACTGTTTTACACTACGATTATCGTTGCCTTGAAGACCTTCAATCCATGCTTAAAACGAATGGCGGCTGGGTAGAGTTGGGAAGTGCCGATGAACAGAAGCCCGCGAAGGAGGGGACAGTTGAAGCCTGGGGACGTTCCGCTGATAATCCGATAGGTGGCTGGTACGGTCAGAAAAAAGGTCTGCGTGGGCGTTTTGGAATGTATATACCGCCTTTAATGGAAGCATTAGGATTAGCAGAGGTTACTCATGAAGCCAAAGGAAATAAAATGAGAGCAAAGTAGATTTTAATCATTATAGTCGGTGCCTGTCAACAGCAAATGCCGGTTTCGGGATAGAATACCAATTGACAGGTTTTTTAACGTAATAAAATAATAATATTATGGGGGATGATGGAAGCAAGCAAGGGGCTACATGGCCAATGCCAAAGTTTAGATTTGAAGTAGATTTCGGCACAGAACTAACAAAAGTACCCTTTCAGGAAGTATCCGGGATGGACGTTGAGACCCAAATAATTGAATATCGAAAAAGTAACAGCAAACTATTTTCTACTCAAAAAATGCCCGGTATTACAAAATATGGCAATGTGACGATGAAAAGAGGTGTGTTTGTGAATGATAATTCTTTTTGGGGCTGGTACCAGGAAATAAAAATGAATGAGGTAAAAAGAAGAACCGTATTAATTAAGCTTCTCGATGAATCTGGCAATGTGACCATGCAATGGACATTGGTAAATGCCTGGCCGACCAAAATCACCGGCACCGATCTTAAATCGGACGGAAATGAAGTAGCGATAGATACCATCGAGCTTGCTTACGAACAATTAATCATAAGCAACGGATAAAACCGGGACTCCTTATCAAAAAATTATCAGCATAAGTTGCTTTTG
>JAQBOY010000018.1 GCA_028287805.1 Mucilaginibacter sp. | reverse complement strand
CAGTTATTGATCACGTTACTAACTAATGGGTTTGCATTATCGCAGGATGAAGCTATGTGGCATTATATAGGGCGAAACTGGTTCAGGCACGGCCTGGTTCCTTACTCGGGCGGGGTTGATAATAAGTCGCCACTGTTTTTTGCTGTTTTTGGTTTATCCGATCTGCTTTTTGGTGTAAACTATTGGTTCCCGAGGGTATTAGGTACACTGTGCCAATCAGCAGGGATATATTACATCTATAAAATAGCCAAACAAATTGCAGGGCCGCAGGCCGGGGTGCTGGCTATTTCGTTTTATGGCCTGTCTGTACTATGGCATTGTGCCGATGGCAGGTATATTTCTTATACCGAAACCTATGATGTATTGTTTATTATCCTATCCTTCTATTTCTTTCTCAGCGCGCAAAATAAAAAAGGATATTTTATTAGCGGCTTACTGGCTGCATTAGGGCTGGGATTTAGATTGTCGGCTTTTTTTGGCATCATAGCTTTGTTCATTGTATCTCTGCGCAAAGGTGTGAGATATACTTTAGCGTTTTGTTGCGGTTTATTAGCGGGCATAGCATCGCTCGCGTTAATTTTTGTTTGCGCTGGTATTGATCTGCAACAGGTTTTAACCTATTCGCTGGCCGATAATTTTGGCAGCGGCAGCACTACCGATCACTCCTTTTTATGGCGGATGGAGCAAGCCTTTGGCATGTTCTTTTATTCTGAAATGGTATTGTTCTATCCCTTGGTGCTGGTTTATTGGTTTATTAGAAAAAGAGTTGACTGGTTGATATTATGGCTGATACTTGAATTTGTTGGGATAAATATAGTAGGGAATTATGCACGCATACAGCTTAAGGATATACTGCCTGCATTGTCATTGATAAGTGCCCTGGCGGTAGCACACTTAATTAATATATACGATATAGCTATAAGGCGCGTATTGCTCGTTATCTGGATATGTTTCTTTCCGAAATTATTGGAGCCGCTGGTTAGTTTCAAGAAATTATTTGTTAAAAACCCAGTCAAAACTGAAAGCTACAACCACGAACCTTTTACCCAGCCGGATGAAGATGGCTGTAAAAAACTCGGCCAATGGATAAGATCTAATACGGCGGTGCAGGAAAAAGTATTTGTAGCGGGTTATGGTGCGGCGGTGCAGGTTTACTCCGAAAGAATATCATCCACTATTTACTTCAATGCCACACAAACGCAGATGGCTAAAGAAAGATTTTTTAAAGACATGCAGCTAAACAAATCGGAAATGATATTGGTGCCATTATTTACAGCGTATAAACAATACATTGATGCCGATATGCGAGCTTATGTTGACCGGTTGGTTGCCAAAGATTATTATTTTGACAGCTGTAGGTATAGCTATAATATTTACAGGATCAAAAAATAAGAAATTTTAAAGTATGCTATCGGGGCAACCCATTAACTTTTAAAAGCGTAGTTTATTTATATAAAGCGTAGTTTATTTATATAATGAATAATATACTTTTCTCACACTCCTATTTTTTACGATTTGACCCCAAACAATGGTCATTAGGCCAGCCTTATGCACCGTTAGGTACGCTATATGCTGCAGCGTTAATGCGTGAGAATGGTTATAACGTTTCTTTGTTTGATACCATGTTTGTTGAAGATCCGAATAGAGTTATCCCTGTATTGGAAAAAACACACCCCGATTTTTTTGTCATCTATGATGATGGCTTCAACTACCTTACAAAAATGTGCCTCACCAATATGCGCGAGGCGGCCTTTAGCATGTGTAAACTGGCTAAGGCAAGGGGATGCACGGTAATTGTTTCCAGTTCAGACTCTACAGACCGTTATGAAGAATATTTAAATGAAGGTGCCGATTTTGTTATTATAGGCGAAGCTGAACATACCTTACTGGAATTAACAGAACATATTAAATCCGGTAAAAATAATTACGCTGATATAATGGGGCTGGCTTATATGCATGAAGTTAAGGTGATTAAAACGCCTTCACGACCGGTTTTAAAAGACTTAGATAGTTTACCATTACCTGCCTGGGACCTGGTTAACATGAATCAATACCGGGAAAGCTGGCTTAAAAATGCAGGGTATTTCTCGCTGAATATGAGTACAACCCGCGGCTGCCCATTTAAGTGTAACTGGTGTGCCAAACCAATTTATGGTAACCGGTATAATTCGCGGAGCCCTAAAAATGTGGTAAAGGAAATTAAGCTTTTAAAGGAAACCTACCATATAGATCATATTTGGTTTAGTGATGATATTTTCGGATTAAAGCCGGGATGGGTTTTGGAATTGTCCGGATTATTAAAGGAAGAAAACATTGCCATCCGGTTTAAGATACAATCAAGGGCCGATTTGCTTGCAGAGGAGGATATAGTAAAGGCATTGGCTATGGCAGGTTGCGAAAATGTTTGGATAGGTGCCGAAAGTGGCTCACAAAAAATACTCAATGCAATGGACAAAGGCATTACGGTTGAGCAGATACATACTGCTACCCGCCTCATGAAGAAAGAAGGGATCAAACCATCCTTTTTTATACAATTTGGCTATCCCGGCGAGCATAAGGAAGATATTGAACTAACCATTAATATGATCAATGAACTGTTGCCCTTTGAAATTGGTATCTCCGTTTCCTATCCATTACCCGGAACGGTTTTTTATGAAAGGGTAAAGTCTGATTTGAAGAAAAAAACCAACTGGACAGATTCTGACGAAATGGCTTTAATGTTTACCAATACATTCCCGGCCTCCTATTATAAGCAGTTGCATCAATATGTTCACAAAAACTATCATAAGCACCTGGCAAAAAATAGCTTATTTAAGCTGATGAAAAACCCCTCGCATGTTAATATGGATAGCATTAAAAAAGCCTTGTCCGGGTTGTATTATGTGCCTGCAACTTATATCGAAAAGTTAAAATTAAATCAGTTGGAGCGTGTATGATTCAAACACCGTCGCAACTTAATGAACAAAAGGCCGGAGAAGCATTCAGCAGGCAATCAACCATTTTTGATAAAATATATGGTGATAACACCATAGTGAATTATAAACGCTCCCGCGTGCGAACACATGTTTTAAACTATATAAAACCGGGCGGAACAATATTGGAGTTAAATAGTGGGACAGGGGAGGACGCTATATTCTTTGCGCAAAAAGGCCACCGGGTACATGCTACAGATATAGCTGCAGGCATGCAGCAGCAATTGAGACAGAAAGTTGAAAAGAATAAATTGGAAGACTATGTAAGCAATGAGCTTTGCTCTTATACGCAGTTGCAGCAGTTAAAAAACAAAGGCCCTTATGATCATATATTTTCAAACTTTGCAGGGTTAAACTGCACTGATGAACTCGACAAAGTTTTATCATCATTCCCTGATTTGCTTAAACCAAATGGCGTTGTAACAATGGTAATTTTACCAAAGTTTTGCTTATGGGAACTACTGCTTGTATTTAAGGGTAAATTTCGTACGGCATTCAGGAGATTATTTAGTAAAAAGGGGCGCATAGCACATTTAGAAGGCACTTATTTTACTTGTTGGTACTATAATCCGTCATACATTATCAATCAGCTCAAAAACTCATTTGATCTGTTATCGGTGGAAGGTTTATGCACTATTGTACCACCTTCTTATATAGAGCGATTTGCGGAGAAATATCCTTTATTTTACCGGACTTTAAGGAACGCTGAGGATAAACTAAAAGGCACCTGGCCGTGGAAATATATAGGTGATTATTATATTATTTCACTTAAAAAGAAAGCATAATAAGGGTTGGTAGTTACTTCTCACTTAATTTTGTCATCCTGAAGCGCGGGCGAAGGATCTTCTACGCCAAATCGTACTAACGCATACTTTTCCATAGGAGAAGATTCTTCTCCGCCCCTGGCGGATCAGGATGACAGATTGTTTAATAGAGGCTGGAGTTACTTCTAACTTAATTTTGTCATCCTGGAGCGCGAGCGAAGGATCTTCTAGCCAAGTGATACCCACATGCCTGGTACGCTTTGAGAAGGATCTTCTACGCCAAATCGTATTAACGCATACTTTTCCATAGGAGAAGATCCTTCACAAACATAGGATGACAGATTGTTTAATAGAGGCTGGAGTTACTTCTAACTTAATTTTGTCATCCTGGAGCGCGAGCGAAGGATCTTCTACGCCAAGCAATACCCACATGCCCGGGACGTTTTGCGAAGGGGCTTCTTCGTCATCGTAACGCATGCTTTTCCACTGGAGAAGATTCTTCACTCCGTTCAGAATGACAGATTTTTAATAGGGGCAGATATATAAAAGATCAATGTGCCAGGCTGTTTTGCTCCTGCCGCAGCAGTATTGAAACTTTATTCTCGTATTGCGTGAGTAATTTATGCTGAAAGTTTTTGGGGTCGGGCTTAGCGTAATGTTTATCAACATCCAACGCCATGATTTTCCCTTTTGAATTCAATTTTTTTAATGCAGTTTTTTTAATCCATCTGCCGGCTGTTATTTTCATTAATACATTGTCAATTGCATTGCCGAAAGCGTTATTAAATAATGTTTCAAACAACGTTTTAAACAGTGAATTTTTAATCGGCTTTGCCGAAGATACGCGCATGATCTTATTAGGGAGGTAATGAAGTGTCCAGGCATTTGCAGCATAGAACCGCTCAAACTGGCTGTCGCCCTGTAATGGTATCAGCGTTACAATTTCTATAGCCGTATAAATAGTCTTTTCAACTATTTCCAGTTGTTGTTCATCAATATAATAGTTCATGCAAAAGTAATCCTCCTTGTTTACAAGGAAGGTTAGTTTTTTAAAAGCGTGCATTAACGTACGCGCTATCCAAAGCCGGTTTTTTTTGGTAATGATAAAAAAATCAATGTCTGAATTTTCATCAGCAAAATTTTTTGACAAAGACCCTGATATAGCTATTCCCCGCACGTACGGAAACCTGATGAGCATATCACTTATCTTATCGCCCACTTTAATTAATTCAGCGGCTTTTTTGTTGCCTTCATATCTGCGGGTAGTTAAAGAGGAGTCGTTTTTTAAAGTATATAGTTTATCAAACCGATATATAGTCCTGTTGTCTGTAAGAAATTGCAAAGCAACATCAAAATCATTTTGAGGATACCTGGCACTAAGAAATAAATAAATCTCGCCACTGGTTAATGGATAATTGAATATATCAAAGTAGGCGAGCGTAGCTAATATTTTTTCTTTAATTTCTAACAAGGCTTTATAATTAACAGCTATTTTCAAATACTATATTATTAAGAGGTTGTTATACAACAACTATATATAATGACGTTGCAAACTGGCAATTGGTTGCCCCAAGCTTAAATAATTAGGCTGTATTTAACTCGTTACAGCGGCTTTGCCGGAACGGGAAGAAAATAAAAAAAAGGAAAAGAAAAACGCATAAAAGATGATGCCTTTATCCACATCCAATAAATTTTCGGAGGCTGAAACAATAGTGATTAATAACAGGAAAGTGAAAAAAAGCAGGTCCTTCCTTTTAAGCGTTATTTTAAAACCAAAGGCTAATGTAGCCAGGTATAGCAGCAGGCCGACTATGCCCGATTTTAATAAAAAACTAAGGTACTGGCTATGCGAGTTTAGCCGGTGTAAAAAAGAATTATAGTATTTTTTTTCAAAGAAGGTTTGTTGTAATAAGCCCATTTCAGAGCCGGCGCCATACCCAATTACGGGCGACCGGGCAATTAATTCGCCAGTAACCTTCCACCTGGCTAAACGGGATTCATAAATATCGCCAGCCCTGGCTTCACTCAAATCAGCTTTAAGATCAGTGATATAACGTTCTTTTAAAGCACTAAACCTGAATATCCCTATTACAGATAGTGTGGTTATAGAAGCCGTAATCAACATAAATTTCCAGCGCCGTCTTCCGCTTAACAAAAAATAGGGTATAGCCAGGTTAATCAAAATAAACAAACTAAAAAAAACAGATTTTGAACAAAGCTGCATTAACCCGGCAAATAGTATAAAAACACACACCAGGTAAAATATTTTCATATACCGTGAACGTTCTTTAAGCAGCGCAGCTATCATATTAACCAATGCAATAGTTAACTGCATAGATAAAAATGTAGCATGCATATCTATTGGTTCCGAAAAATTATGGTTTGTAAAAGCTGCTGAAAACATATAGGTGAGCGGTAATTGATAATGCCTGATGGTATGGAACGCATCCCAATAAAGATAAATCACCGTTGCTGTACATACCATTGAAAAAGCAAGTAATAATGACTCCCTGTACCTTTTAAGATCAAGTGAATTAAAGCAAAAAATTAAAGGGAACAGCAGAATAGGGATTTGTTTACCCCATTCAGTATAAGCTTCAGGTTTGTTTATGGAGTAAATAGTGCTTAAAACGGTTATAAAAAAAACTGATTGTAAAGCAAGGTTAGGCAAGGTAAAAACCGGCTTGGTAAACCGCTTATTATATTGAATAAGCGTATGCAAAGCAAAACTTATTAAAATAATGTGACTGTAAAAACGATCAAAGGGCAGGCTTGCCATTAATAGCAATAAGTGAGCATAGCTTATTTTATGGGAAAGGCTATCCCTGGCAGGAAACAATTCTTTCATGATTGATATTGTAATAGCACTCTATCATAAATTCTTCATATTGGTCAACTATGCTTTCCCAGTTAAACTGGTATTTAATTTTATGAAGATTATTATTCACCATCGTTTTTTCGGTTTCTTTTCGCTGCACGGTTTCAACAATTTCTCTTACTTCATTGGCATTGGAGAAATAAAAAGCATCTGTATGTAATACAGATTTGTTGAAGGGGTTATTATGCGCAGCAATTAATGCCTCGCTCGCCATAGCCTCTAAAAGTGAAGGATTAGTGCCGCCTACGCTATGGCCATGGAAATACAGGTACGAGTTATTTTGCAGCGAGCGCACTTTGGCATTATCAAATATTGACCCTTTAAACTGTATGCGTTCATCATTTTTAAATTTATGTATAATGTATTTGCCAAACCTGTTGCCCGTATCGCCCAATACTTTAAAACTTCTGCGGGAAGTACTTTTATTAAATCCTTCTAAAATGGTTTCTATGTTATTTTCAGGCTCCATCCTTGCCATCAATAAAAAATAGTCTTCTTTTGCAATTTGAGCCGCATTTAACTGTTCTCTTTCTATTTCCGACACAAGTTCAGCCCCGTAGGGAATATACTTGCTGTCTATTTGATATTTGTCTTGCAGATAGGATTTAATAACCAACGAATCTGCTATATAAAACCGGCTGTATTTTACCGCCAATTTTTCAGCATGCTTTAAAAACGCCTGTACAGGTTTGGAGTATTTTGATCTTTTCCATTCCAAGCCATCCATGTTGGTTATAATTACACTTTTTTCGGGATACAGACTACCCCAAACCGAACTGCTGGTATAACCCATCAGCATGATAATATCATAATCTCTTTTCCTTGCATCCAGCAGGCAGTTCAAGTCATAAACAAATTGTCCGGCTGTGCCAATTAAATATTCAGGGTCATAACAATGCCTTATCTCTACGTCATTCCATGTGCTCTCAGCATAGGGGTGATTATGCGAATTATATACCGTTACCGAATGCCCTCTTTTTACTAAACCGGCAGCAACATATTCTGATATGTGTTCAAACCCTCCATAGTAATTCGGAATTCCACGGGTGCCCAATATTGCGATTCTTAATTTCATGATATTACTGCTAATTGATATGCTTTTTGTGTTTGCAATGCCGCCTGTTCCCAGGTGTAGTGCTTTAATATTTTTTCAGATAATTTTTCATTAAAAGCAGCTTTACTGGCTTTTAATACGGCATCATAAATGCTTTGCGGCTTTGCCGGATCACAGTAAAAGGCATCCCCGCCAAAATATTCTTTAGCATCGCCTTTATCTGTTATTACAATATTGCAGCCCATTAAAGCCGACTCTATTGAACTGAGCCCGGTTGTTTCAAACCAGCTGGGCAGGATATGGACTTTCGCCTGCTGATAATATTTTACCAGGGCAGATTGGGGAATGTGATCAATAAAAACAATATTGCTTGAAGCGATACTGCGGCAATGATGATAGTAAGCCGCTTGGTTGGGCGCGTATGCGCCAATGATCAATAGTTTAAATTGCGTACCATTTAAAGCTTTAATGAGGTTTAGCTGATTTTTTAATCCTTCTATCCTGGCCACGCATAATACCAGGTACGGGTCTTTATTGATTAGGGGATCATGCTTAAACAGTTTGGGGTTAACACCATTAGGGACTACTAAATGTTTAAGGTTACCGGTATAAGTTTGAACAACCCTATTGTATTCTGATTCAGAGTTGGGTAATATCATTGCCGATTTATGCAAAATTTCAATAATGCTGTTACGCTGTCCTTTCCAGATATAGGATAGGCTGGATAAGTGATCTTTGCCCAATAACCAGCGCGCTATTGTTTTTAAATATTCAATGCTGTCTGCAGATAAATTGCTGAACAATATGCTGAGGCCTTTACGGTGATATTTATCATATTCGCTGTAGTTGCATAATATGGTAGAAACTACATAAGGCTTTCTTGATTTTCTGCTGTGATAAAGGATATCGGCAGGGCGTATAATATTAAAAAAGTGCAACAGGTCATACTGCTCATACGCTATTAATTCGTTTGATAAACGTATTTCAGTAGTTATGCCTATAATTTCCAGCTGCTTTGCAGTTTGCACAGCCTGAACAGTGTCCCCTCCCGGAACGGCATAAAGTGTAGATCTTGCTATAATTGCTACTTTCATGATCGTTCCTATTAAAGCCGTTTTAGGTTGATTCTATTTTTATAGATCCAGGTAATCAGTTTTTCAGGAAAATAGCTTGCCAGGTACAACAGGTAATTATCAAACCGGAGCGGGTGGATGTTGATCGCTTTTATAACATGCATGCGTGCTTTTTCGGGCTGGTAATTATTAACCAGGAACTTTTTGCCACATAAGGCATAGTAAGCACCTTCTTTTATTTTAGGTGAGTATTGTTGTTCACTAATCTCCTGTAATTTAAGGCCATCAGCAGCGGTAATGGTGCGTTTTTTAAGTGTGTTATACTTTATTTCCCTGAATTTACGGGTTCGCCATTTTTCATCAATAGTTATTGATTCAGGGTTTAACCTTACTTTAATAAGCGGTAATGAAAGATTACAGGCTTTTTCATTTTTTAAAATATTTACCCATAAAAAATGATCTTCAAAAGTGTGGGCATATTCATTATAGCCCCCATTACTTACAATAACTTCTTTGTTGTAAAATACGCTGGAGTGAATAAACGGGCATACCGAATATTTTAAAGTTTGTATCTCTTCGTTCAGGTGGGCCACCGGATGCTGGGTGAAAATGAAGTTGCCATCAACATCCATATAATCTGCTGCCGATCCCAGTATATGGTATTCCGGATATGCGGTAATAAAATCATATTGTATTTTAAGCCTGTCGGGATAGCATACATCGTCGGCATCAAACCGGGCTATATAAGGCGCCCTTGAATGTTTTAACCCGTTGTTTAAGGCAGATGCTATTCCTTTATTTTCCTGGTGCAACAATACAATCCGGGGATCCTTAAAAGATTTAATGATCTTTACCGTATTATCTGTTGAGCCATCATTGATGATTAATAATTCAAAATCACCAAATGATTGTTTTAATACAGAAGCGATGGCCTCGTGTATATATTTGCCGGCGTTATAAACCGGCATTAAAACAGTAATTTTTGGATGATTAATGTCCATGATTTAATTTGTTCTTAACAGATGATTCTTTGATATTTAATAAAATAAGCAGTTCAAAAAAGACAAGTACCGATAGCTGTTCAAACCAGTAATCAATAAACAGAACCACGGTTGTTAACAGGAGGATTGGCAACCCATAGGTAAGCAGCTTTTGGTTTTTCAAAAAAAATCCCAGGTAATAGATTAAAAAAAGCAAGAGGCCTATAATTCCATATTCGGCAAATAATTGATCATATACCGAAAACGGACTATTGGTTAATGAGTGCAACCCCGGGCCTCTGCTAAAAAAGTTCAAATACAGATCAAGGTGGTTTACCAGGAAATCATGATTGATATAACGGTATTTTAAAGGGTAACTGCCCGATAGCCCTAAACCACTTGCTTTGAAAGCTAATTTTGAGGAGAAGTTACCCATGCCATCACCAGTAATTACCTTTTGTGGATGCTGCTTAAAAAAATTGATGGTTTGCAGCGTGCTGATAACCTTTCCAGGTAAAACGGACATATGAAACTCCTTACCCGAAACAGGTAACAGGGCCTTATGTGTATGTACAAATTCAAGTAGCCGGCTTTGCTGCGGAGGGGTAGTTTTAAGACTTTGGTAGGGTGCAGCGTTAATATCAGGTTGGGCAATATATATTCTACCGGCATCTGTTATCAGTGCATTTTTAATGGCGATGGTTGTTTTTTTTCTGTTCCTTGTTGCTCTATATCTATAAACATTGTCTATATAAAGCATCGCTATCTTTTGTTTTCGCTCTTCGGTATTTAGCAGGCTATCAGGTGTCTCCCTGATCGACCTGATAGGCGGAATTGGGTTCTGCTTAAAAATTTTGTTTTGGTGGATAGTATTCTTAATGGTCGTCGCCACGTAATTATTATTCTGCGGTGATATTTTGGCCATAAACACCACTAAAAAAATCATGCAAACCACAAGAAGGCTTTTTTGATCTTTACTGCTATTAAAAACAAATAACCATAAGAGAATAAAAAACAGGATAATATTGATGAAATTACTGCCTGTAAGTAATAATATGGCCATGCAGGTAAGCAGCATTACCGCATTTTTTTTAGTTAAAAAATAGATTACCCCAAAGGCGTTTAAAACAGCGTTGGTGGTTGAGGTGTCAAACGTAATGCCTTTGATATAGTCGCCGGTACCTATAAAATATTTTTGATATTGCCCCTGGTAGGTATAAGGATTAATAGCGCCGGTTTCCCATATAATGGCTGCCAGGTTTAATAATGAAATTACCGTATTAATTATAAAAAACAGGACTATTGTTCTGTGGATAACATCGGTATCATTTTGCTCAACTGCTAATTTAACCTGGTGAATAGCCAGTATACACGCTACCCAAAAACTAATCCCGGTTAATGCCATCACGGTATAATTAGTATTGGTGTACCCACCTATAATAAGATAATCAATAAGCCCGATAATTATAATGAGCGGATAAAAAAGGGGGAGTCTGGAGTTTTTGAAACTGAACCCAAACTTAAAGTTGAATTGTAATAAATAGATAAGAATAATTGCCGGAATTTTTACAGCCAGTTTTACATTTAAAAAAAGCAACAGAAATGACAAAAGATACCAATCTGCATAGTTCTTCAGCCTTTTTAAATTAAAACCAGATACGTTAGTTATCATTACTATTGAATTGCCTTTGCAGTGGACAAATGCTATAGTAGTTACGGTTGAAAATTTGAAAGCGTTGCCTTGACAGCTTAAGAATAGCCTTATTTACCAGTTAAGCACTTCCCGGAGATTTTTCCGGTCGTTTAACTGAACTTGCCCGGTAAAGAGTACTAAAATGGTATAAATAAGTACAGAAAGAAGTAAAGTGATCCAGGTGTTTAAATGAAAGGCCCCGGCTATTAAGCCACTGCATAACGCACAAGCTGTACATATTAATAATGCTTGCCAAATAATATTTAGCCCGGTTAACTCATTTTTCTTTAAATAAAAAACAGTTTGGGCAAAGCAGGAAAGTAAAAATGCAAATGCAGCGCCTTCATTTTTATAATGAGGAATAAGTAAAATATCGCCAGCTACATTTACAAAAAGGGTGATAACAAATGAAGTTAATATCATTTTTAATTCCCCCCTGGCAAAATATATCGTCCACAAAAAATTATTTACATACAATAGCGGCATGCATAAGGATAGGATAAATATCGTTTTAATATTAACCGTTCCATATTTTCCGCCTGTTAAACTATCAATAACCGGAGCCCAGCATATATTTAAAACCAACGCTATTAATGCGGCTATAATAATTTCGCTTCTGATCAAAAATTTCAGGTTAGCGGTATTTATATTTTGCTGCTGAAATTGTTTGGTAAAAAGCGGTATAAGTAATGGTGCAATAGCCAGCAGGGGAAGTGTGGCCATCTCAAATATTTTGTAGGCGAAGCTATATTCTGCCAGTTTCGCTGCAGATAATATAAGTCCGATAAAAATCCAATCGAAACGCGCCAATGCCGAAGTAATTAATACAACGCCTGTTTGCGGTATAGATTCGCGCAGCAAATTAATATAGTTTAATTTGTTCCATGTAACAGGCAAACGGGTTTTTATAGAACGTTTAAATAAACAGATGCAAAACAATAATTCAACCGCGTCACCTGCAATAAATATAACCACAATGCTGTGTATAGATATATAATGGAAGAATGCGCAGGCCAATAAGCAAACACAACGAAGCAAATTAGAGGTAACAGACATATAAGCCAATAGTCTAAATCGCTCCATTCCGCTGGCTACTTGTTTAAAAGGAGTAGAAAAAAATATCATTAACTTACCTATTCCTATCAACAGTAACAGGTTATAGCTATCTCCGGCTTGTACAAATAACGCTTTCCCTATTAACAGTATACTGTAAAATAAAAGCCCTGCAATAAGTACATGGAAAATATAAAGTGAAAGTGTGGTTTGAACCGGTTCGCCGGCTGCTATTCTTTTTATAACTAATTGATCAATACCCAGCGATAAAATATTAAACACCCCTAAAAGTATAGCTAACGCGAGATTAATTTGCCCGAAACTGTTTTTATCGAGGCTGGCAGATAAAATATAAAATATAACTACTCCAAATATCTGGTTAAGTATAAGTTGCAGTGTATTTGCTGAAAGGTTTTGAACCAGATTTCTTTTCATTCGCCTTTAACTATTTAACATTCAACAGCATAATTACTTTTAATAACCGACTTTTTTGGAGTGGTATGTTCCAGGTAATTTAAATGGTGATATTTGATCCAGCGGTTTTTAAATAAAACTTTTGAAATATCCCAGCCTTCCTTACCATCTAAAAATCCTAAAAGCAGGAGATAGCTTTTAACAAAAACAAAAATTGGAGAGAGGTATAAATTAATAAAATTTGATTTTTTGCCGCTTTGAAAATATTTCTCCGCGCTCAATTCAGCATAGTAAACGGCTTTGCTATTACATTCATAAAAGTTTTTTACGGAGTAGTGATGAAAGCATCCTTTTATTTTTTTCTTTTTTATCTGTTTAGGCAACAACAATGTTTCATGTACTTTGGGCTCAGACCACCTTACTAACGTTCTGTTAAATAAACGTATATGATGGTCTCTTCCCCAACTGCCGAAACGTATCCGCTTTTTTCCAAAATAGGATTTGAACTTAATATCATATACCACGTTAGGATTATTCAGCGGCAGATTATGTAACGAATAAATAAATTCCATATCGGGCACTTCATCGGCATCAACACTTAATATCCAATCATACCTGGCTAATTCAATGCCTTTGTTTTTATTCGCTCCATAACCATCCCAATTGTTTTTAAATATCCGGCATTCGTTTATTGCAGCAATAGCTAATGTAGCATCGGTACTGCCATTATCAATTACAACAATATCATTACTGATCAATTTCACCATATCGATACAGCCGGCGATATGTTCGGCTTCATTTTTAGTGATAATAACTACAGAGACAGGAACCATTTAATTCGTATTTAACAGTATACCTGTTATCACGAATGATCAGCGCGAATGGTTGCCTTAACAATAAAAATTTTAGATAAATTTCTTTTTATTAACTAAATTATATACTTTAAAATTATCTGCATAAATTGCTTTGATTATCAATATTTTAAATAAAATTTATAGCTTGAGGCAACCTTTATATAATAATTAGCGTGATACTGAATATAAAGTAATCGGGGTAAACAAAAACGGCTATAATTCCATATGGACGAAGAAGCGTTACATCAACTAATTAGAGGTTGTGTAAAACAAGACAGGAAAAGTCAAAAATTGCTTTATAAGGCATTTTATGGATTTTCAATGGCTATATGTTTACGCTATGCAGGTAATAGGGATGAGGCTGCAGAAGTTATGAACCAGGGATTTTTTAAAGTTTTAAAAAATATAGACCGTTATGATAAAGACAGGCCTTTTAAGGCATGGCTGGGAAAAATAATGATGAATGTTTCGATAGATTATTACAGGGCTAATCTTAAAATGTCTTATACCGATGATCTTGAAAAGGCAGAACATATTAGTAATGGAGATTATACAGATAAAAATTTAAACTATAACGACCTTTTGGCTATGGTGCAAAAACTTCCGCAGGCTTATAGAACAGTGTTTAATCTTTTCGCTATTGATGGTTATACACATGATGAGATTGCAGAAATGTTAAATATTAATGCCGGTACATCTAAATCAAACCTTTTTAAGGCCAGACAAAAATTAAAACAAATGATATTGGATGCCGATATCAACCCGGATATTAATTATAAAATAGATTATACATCAATTGTGGCTATAAATGGATCTGCTATTCAACCGGTGTTTTTTAATAATGGTCTCAGGGGATGAAAAAGGATAACGATAAAGCGATTGACGATCTTTTTAAAAAGAAGCTTGGAAATCCGGAATATGAAACCGGGTACAGGGAAGAGGATTGGCATGCCCTGGAAAAATTGCTGGATGATGAACCTAAAAAGCGGCCCGGAATTATTTTTTGGTTACCTATATTAAGCAGCGCGGCGGCTTTATTAATATTTTTTGGATGGTGGTTTTTCAAGCCGCAGGTTATATCCCATGTAAAGCATAATCAACAAGATGCCGTTGTTGTTAATCATACAAATAAAAATTCAAATAGCGGCAATGGCAAGGCATCAAAAAATGAGGGTGATAATACAACACCAAAAACAATATCAAGAGGTTCTGGAAACAATTCAGTAATTAGGGGGCATGAAAATAAACAAGATAGTGAAGGTAATAACTCAAATAAAGAATTAACAGCCAACGCTATTAATAGCAATAAAAAGCATAGCCTGAAAACTGCCCGTCATGACTTTATTGTAAGTGATAAAAGCCGCAGCATAATTAGCGGTCAAAATTCAAATGAAAAAATTTACAAGCCGGGTACTGCAACATTGTTAGCTGTTAGGCCGGGGTTAATAATTGATGATGTTTCGGCTAATATGCAGGACATATATTCTAAAAATGTTGTAAGTAGAGATATTGTAGGAAATTTATATAAGCCCAACCTGGAGAAAGACGATAAAGGAGTAACTAAAACAAATTTAAACAAACGCCCTCAATATGCTTTGACCTTTATGGGGGCTCCCGAATTAAACAGTGTAAATTCTTTATCGGGCAGCAAGTCGGGCACTAATTTAGGGTTGTTGTTTTCTGTAGGTTTATTTAATAAAATAACGGTTAGCACCGGGGCTACATATGCTATAAAACCTTATAATACCTCATTTGCTAATTATCACACCAATTACAAATTCAAAACAGACCCTTCATCTATTGAAGCTGATTGTCGTGTATTAGACATACCGGTAAATGTGGATTATCAATTATATAATAAAAGTAAAAATAAATTCAGCTTAGGTACAGGCCTGTCCTCTTATATTATGCTGCACGAAAGCTATAATTATTATTATTCAGATCCGAATACCAAAGGTCCGTCCACTTATACAGTTCCAAACACTAATAAATATTTTTTCGGAATACTTAATCTTCAGGCTACTTATCAGCGGCAACTTAATTCAAAAGTTGGCCTAAGCATACAGCCTTATATGAAGCTTCCATTAACTAATATCGGCGCCAGTCAGGTAAAATTGCAAACTACCGGAGTGGCAATAGGTTTAAACTGGAATTTAAATTCGCTTACGAAACCCTAACAATATGAAACACATATCGATTATTTTACTTGCCTGGATGAGCATCTTCAATCAGGCGGGACAGGACCTCTATGCTTGTAAAAATGCAAAGGTCAGCCTCTATTCTTCAGCCCCGATTGAGGATATAGCCGCAACAACCAGTTCCGGAACATCAGTTTTTAATGCCACAACAGGAGAGTTGGTATTTAGTGTAAACATTAGCTCATTGAAGTTTCCAAAGTCACGTATGCAAGAGCATTTTAATACGGACTATATGGAAAGTGATAAATATCCCCGGGCAACATTTAAAGGTAAAATACAGGAACATATTGATGTAACAAAAAATGGCACCTTCCCGGTTACCGCTATCGGCGAATTGGAAGTACACGGCGTTAAAAAGGCGCGTACAATTCCGGGCAGTTTAAGCATCAATAATGGCGTGTTAACCATGACCTCAGAATTTATGGTAAAATGTGCAGATCATCATATTGAGATACCAAAAATTGTTTTTTATAACATCGCTGAAAATATAAAAATTAATGTTTCTGCTGTTTACAGCAAACAATAAAGCACTTCTATAAACCTTAAATACTAATACAATGAAACTATCTATCAAAAGCATTGCTATCCTGGTAGCATTATTTATCATCAGCTTTAATATACAAGCGCAACAAACTGATGCAAAAAAAACAACCTCTGCCGCAGATTCTTTATTGAACGCAATGAATGGAAGTCCAAAATCAGGGCCGGTGATTATATTTAAATCAACAAGATTGGTTTTATCGCAAACAAGCGAAACTATAAAAAAGGGAAATTTAAATTTTCAGGTTATTCACAGGTTTGGCGATATAGCCGGAAAAGATGGTGGCCCCCAAACAGCTTTTGGTCTTGACAGGGTTAACGATGTTTATATTGGATTTGAATATGGCGTTACTGATAATTTAAATATTGATTTAGGGAGAAGCACTATTGGTCAGTTAGTTCAGCTGGAATTAAAATATGCCTTATTACACCAAACGTCTGAGAATAGCGAGCCGTTCGCGCTAACGGTTCTTGGCGAAACTGGTGTACGGCCTTATAGCTCTTTCCCAACATTTGGTAGTCGTCTTTCTTACCTGGCACAAGCCATTTTTGCCCGTAAATTTTCACCATTATTATCGTTTCAACTGAGTCCAACCTTTGTGCGCGACAATACGCCTTATCCGAATTTGCCGGGTATTGAGCAGCAATTTTTTGCGTTACAAGGCGCAGCACGATTTAAGATAAACAACCATATGGGTTTTATATTGGATTATGCGCACCCTTTTTCCACCTTTAGAGATAATACTTATAGTTTTAAAGATCCCTTAGGTATAGGTTATGAGGTTGAAACAGGCGGCCACGTGTTTACCTTAAATGTTACCAATGCCAACTCTGTTTCAGAAATCAACTATTTAAGCAACTCGCAGCAAAGGTTTTCAAGAGGACAGTATCGTATAGGGTTTACTATTTCGAGGATGTTTGATTTGAACCCGAAGAAAAAAATTACTGAATAGTTAGGTTAAAAGTTTAGCTTATTACTGAACAGATTAACACAAAACAGGCCCTGACATGGAAGTAAAAAGATATATTCAGAAAACTTTTTTAACCCGGGAGTTGTTTAGGATATTAGCAAAGTCCAGTTATGTAGGCCATAACCATTAAAGTAAATTTCCTTGAAGGGCGACAGTGTTGCTGTAACTGGGGGAGCGTCATTATTTGATGAAATTTACTTTAATGGTTAATCAATAATATATTTATAAGACTCCAAATGCTCTGGCAAAGGCTTTTCGGCCATTTCCAATAAAGTATTCTCAATCATTCGTGTCATTTCATTTAATGCCAGATCGTTTGGCTCAGTTCCAAATGGCTCTTCAATTTCATCAGCAATAGCTTCCAGCGCTACAAATGTGTAGGCAATAAACACAACGATTAGTGGCGTAAACCAGCCAAGGCTCTCAACAAACCCAAAGGGAAGAAGAAAGCAATATAAATAAACTGTGCGATGTAATAATACCCGGTAGGTATAAGGAATCGGTGTTGAGGCTATCCTTTCGCAACCGCCAACAATGTCAGACAATTTATCAAAGTTATTATCAAATGCAGTTTGCACAATAGAATCTATCCTGCCATCAATTTTTGCATTTTGCACCCAAACGCTCATTTCTTTCATGATTAAAATGGGCTTATACTTAGCTTTACTGAGTTTAATATGCAATAAAGGACTTAATCTTTCTTTTAAATCTGCAGATGCATCTGTATTTCTCAATTGATGCTTAAGGGCATAAGTGAACGATATCAGGTAGTTTATAAAAGTATTTACTTCTTTACTGTCAGGATCATAACCACTAATGGTTAGCGCTTGCCTTGCTAAAGATCTGGTATCATTCAATAAGGCCCCCCAAAGCCTGCGGCCCTCCCAAAAACGTTCATAACTGGCATTGTTTCTAAATCCTAAAAATAAGGCAAGAGCAATACCAAATAGCGTGAAGGGGGCTGGGTTTAAATGTATATTATAATGAAATAAGGTCCCTTTAAAAGCCACAATACTAATGGATGTAAATAATAGTAAGGTTAACCGGGGTAGAATTTGGGGCAAAACTGAACCTTCCCAGATAAAAAGCATTTTGAACCAATTTTCCTTCTTTCTTCTGATCATAGAATTATTTCCAGTTTA
>JAQBOY010000010.1 GCA_028287805.1 Mucilaginibacter sp. | reverse complement strand
TTTTTATTGTAGTTCAAACTAACATTGCCATTGTTTTGCCGTGTACCTACACCAGCGCTTACAGACCCACTAAAACCGGAAATATTGCTCGATTTGGTAATAATATTAATAATACCTGCCGTGCCTTCCGCATCATACTTGGCCGAAGGTGAAGTAATTACTTCAATGCTTTTGATCTGATCGGCAGGAATACTTTTTAACACATCCGCTAAATTAGATGCGGTAGATCCTGATGGTTTGCCGTTGATTAATACACGTACATTGCCATCGCCACGAACGGATACATTACCATTAATGTCAACAGCTACCAGCGGTACTTTTTGCAATACATCTGTAGCATTACCGCCGGCAGCGGTCAAATCTTTTTCGGCATTGTAAACAATTTTATCAATACGATTTTCAACCAGTGCCTTTGAACCAGTAACTTGTACCTCCTTTAATGCTTTTGAACTTGGAGACACCAGAATGGCACCCATGTTTTTATCCAGCTTTGAAGGCGTGGTGGTTACGTTATTGACTACTTTGGTTGGATAGCCTACAAATGACACCTCAATTCTATAAACCCCGGGGTGAACATTATCAAGTTTAAAATTTCCTTTTGTATCAGTCAAAACACCATTAATTGGTGCTTTACCTGTGCTTCTGAAAATACTGATAGTGGTATATTCCATTGGCTGCCTGGTAACAGAATCGATAACTGTACCGGATATACGGCCAACCAGGGCTGAACCACCTCCGGTACCAGCAACCATTTGTGCTTTAGCAGACAGTATTGAACAAAATATTGTAATAAGTATAATTATACGTTTCATTTAATGTAATTTTTCTTAATTGGAGGCGAAATTACTTTAAATGTTACAACTAAAGGGTTAATTTAATTTATTAGCCCTTTACTATGACGTAATAATTACACTAAGTAGCTGTTATACAACCATATTAATGATCCGGCCTTTTACTACAATTACTTTTTTGGGCGATTTACCATCCAGGTATTTCTGAACGTCTGGATTGGCAAGTACAAATGCTTCAATATCCTTAGGTTCAAGACTTAATGAAATATTTAAATTCATTTTTGTTTTGCCATTAATAGATATTGGATAGGCAAACTCATCCTCTATTAAATAAACCGGATTAAATTTAGGATAAGCCGTGTATGACAATGTGCCTGCTTTATTACCCAGCAATACCCATAACTCTTCGCAAATATGTGGTGCGTAAGGAGAAAGTATAATTACCATATCCTGCAAAACAGCACGGTTATTACATTTCAAATCCGTTAATTCATTAACAGCTATCATAAAGCTGGAAACGGATGTATTGAACGAAAACCGTTCAACATCCTCCTCTACCTTGCGGATGATCTTATGCAATGATTTTAATTCGGCTTTGGTTGGCTCTCCATCTCTTACGTTAAATTCCCATGCTTCATTATGGAACAACCGCCAAAATTTACGCAGAAATTTAAATACCCCTTCAATACCGTTGGTATTCCAGGGCTTGCTTTGCTCCAGCGGACCCAAAAACATTTCGTACATGCGCAAGGTATCGGCACCGTAACGCTCAATCAGGTCATCCGGATTTACTACATTGAATTTGGATTTAGACATCTTTTCAATCTCAACACCGCAGATGTATTTACCATTCTCCAATATAAATTCCGCATTCGCAAATTCCGGTCTGAAGCTTTTGAACTTGCTGATGTTCAACACATCATTCTCTACAATATTAACATCAACATGCAGTGGTGAAGTAATATATCGTGCATTCAAGCCACGCGAAACAAATGTATTAGTTCCCCGGCCCATCTCATCTATCAAACGATATACAAAGTTGCTCCGCCCCTGTATCATTCCCTGGTTAATCAGCTTTTTAAAAGGCTCTTCCTCCACTACCAGGTCCATATCTTTCAAAAATTTGTTCCAGAAACGGCTGTATAGCAAGTGTCCGGTAGCATGTTCTGAACCGCCGATGTACAGATCAACATCCCTCCAATATTCAATAGCTTGTTTGGATGCAAACTCTTTATCATTATGCGCATCCATGTATCGGTACCAATACCAGCTTGAGCCAGCCCAGCCCGGCATGGTGCTTAATTCATATGGATAACTATCTGCCTCATCCCCGCCCTCTCCAAAGGAGGGGATGCTGTTGGGTGAGGCTTTGTATGCCCAGCCCTCTGCCCTGCCCAGCGGTGGTTCCCCACTTTCTGTTGGCAGATATTTATCAACTTCGGGTAATATCAAAGGTAAGTCCTGCTCATCAATTAAATAAGGTAATTCATCTTTAAAATAAACCGGTACCGGCTCGCCCCAATAACGCTGACGGCCAAATATGGCATCGCGCATCCTGAAGTTTATTTTCGCCTTTCCTGCACCAATCTCTTCTAATTTTTCAATTACCGCGGCAGTAGCTTCCTTATACTTTAATCCGTTAATAAAATCAGAATTAATGTATTTACCTTCCTTGGTTGGGTCAGCTTCGTTTTCAATATTTTGTATATCGATGATAGGTACTATCGGTAAATTAAAATGTTTGGCAAAACGGTAATCCCGTTGATCGCCCGAAGGCACACCCATTACCGCGCCTGTACCATAACCGGCTAAAACATAGTCAGCTATCCATACCGGTATTTTTTCATTATTTAACGGGTTAAGCACATAGCTGCCTGTAAAAGCACCCGATACCGTTTTGGCATCTGCCATACGGTCAAGTTCCGATTTCTTTTTGGTTTGTTCAATATAAGCTTCAATTGCAGCTTTTTGTCCGGGCGTAGTTAATTCAGCCACCAGTTCATGTTCGGGCGCTATCACTAAAAAGGTAACACCAAAAATAGTATCCACGCGGGTGGTGAAAACTTCTATGTTATGAGTTGTAAGTTGTGAGTTGTGAGTTGGCTTTTCAATTGGGAACTTCACACTGGCACCGGTACTCTTCCCTATCCAGTTACGCTGCATTTCTTTCAGCGGTTCTGGCCAGTCAATGGTATCCAACCCCTGTAAAAGCCGTTCGGCATAGGCGGTGATGCGCATGCTCCATTGCATCATTTTCTTTTGCTCAACAGGGAAACCACCACGTTCGCTAAAACCATCCTTTACCTCGTCATTAGCCAATACTGTACCTAAAGCGGGGCACCAGTTTACCGTACTTTCGCGCAGGTAGGTTAAACGGTATTTTAACAGTTCAGCCCGCTGCTGTTTGAGATCCATCGCTTTCCATTCATCAGCTGTAAAGCTTAAAACTTCCTCATCACAAACCGCGTTAATATCCGCCGAGCCATTTCTTTCAAAATGTGCCACCAGTTTATCAATGGATTCCGCCTTATCCGCATCCTTATTATACCAGGAGTTGAACAGGTGCATAAATATCCACTGTGTCCACTTATAAAAATC
>JAQBOY010000500.1 GCA_028287805.1 Mucilaginibacter sp. | reverse complement strand
GGCAATGCTTATATTATTGCTGATAAAACCCTGTCTGCTCATATTGTAGGGTCAGGAAGCCTTGTTTATGCAGGCAACGCAACCGTTAGTGATGTTAAAACAGTAGGTTCTGGCAGTGTTACTAAAGCCAGGCAATAGTTATAAATTCCTGTAATAAACCTAATAAATAGTAAAACCGCCCTGCAAGCGGTTTTTTTATTGCAGTAACAATTTAAGGTTAACGCCAAAATTGGTAAATGCCGTATTAAAGGCCTGCGAAGTAAAAGGCCGGGTAAGATTTGAATCATAAAACAAGTTCAGATTAAACCGCTGGCTAATGGCATAATCAATAGATGGCCGGTAAGTAATATTTTGTGCGCCCGAAGATATCTGGGCGGCCAGCACATCTGCCTGGTAGATCAATGTTTTATTATCCCGTAAGGCAAAATCAACTTTAAAATTGATATCGTTTTTCAAAATGGTATTATTAAACAGCCCGAAAGGAAACCTGAAGTTATTGGTTTTGTAACCAAAACCAATAACTATATCCTGCTCGTTTTGCTGCGTGAGCTGGCTATTGAGCACACTCAGGCTTAGTATTCTGCTCTGCCTGTATTCAAAATTAGTGGTTATGCTATTTTTAAAACGAATATCAACCCCTAATAAGGGCACAAACTGTTCCATAATAGTTATTGCCGAAAACTGGTAAAAAGGCAGGAAATCGCCATTAACATCGCGCGAACTTGCCGCACCATTAGTTTCGTGATATTGCAGCAAAGTGCTATACCCGCTTACGGTATAAAACGAATTATAACCATTCCGTAAATTAAAGGAATCAAACATATCTGAAAAAAACGGTATGTGGCTAAGTCCGTTGTAACTGATGAGCCAATTGGGTATAGGTATTGCCGGGAATTGGCTAAGGTTAGATGTTGCCGCATTTTTACCCGTATAGGCTGCCAGGAAAGCCGGCACCAGCACATTTTGCGAGTTTGGTCCATAGCCGTCGGCATATCCCCCTGATGTAAAAGCGGAGTTGGGATTAAGTTGCCCTAAACGCTGTGAAATAATAACCCGGTCACTCAAAAATTTCTGAAATGGGGCCGAAGTATTGTTAATTCCGCTTTCTTTTGAAAATGCTGTAGCGATAGACATATAGGAAATGCTATAATCGCCTGATGTTACAGGAGCCTGGTTCTGAAACGAGTTAGTAATAGTAGAATATTTGAAGTTAGTTTGATAAGTCTTGTCCTGTGTCTTATAGCCTGATAATTCTATTCTCAGATCGCGTATAGGTTCAATAGTCGCTCTTAAATGATAATCCTGGGTAAGTGTTTTTACGTATAATTGGTTTTGAAGCGTATCTGTCGATATCCATCCATTTTTGACTGCCCTGCTTCGCAGATCAGTCTGACTTCCTAATAAAAATCCAATACCCGGTGCATTATAACTCAAATCCGCTCCGGCTAAATTAGATTGCGGTAAATAACCGGGCAAAAATGTACCATCGGTTTGGGTATATGTTCCGTTAATTGTTTTAACACTTGTTAGCAAACGCAATAAAACTTTTTTTAATCCCCTTTCATTGTCATCCCTGGCTGCTTCCTTTAACAATGGAAATTTATTATAAAATGCAGCAAAATTTAATACCGGGGTTAAAGCGATAGTACGGGCATTTTGTATACTGTTACCCACATTATACTGCGGGTCGCTAATAGCAAATGCGGGCGCTGCCTGCCAGTTAAAATGAGTGCTGTAATGGGTTGTTAAACCTACCCAATCCATCCCCGGAATTTTGTTAAGCGGTACAGTATAATTTAAATTTATCGTATGGTTATAATTAGTTGTGCGCCCCAGCCTTTTTAAATTTTGCCAAAGCGTATCCACTTTTAAACCGCTAAGGCGTCCATAAGGCTCATCAACAACAGATAGATTTGTAGCATCAATATCCATGCTTAATGATCTGGTAATGTTCCATCCTATACCATAAAGCCGGGTTATATTAAAACTTTTATTAAAAGTAGTTGGTATTAAGATAGAACTGGTCGGATCATTATTTCTTAAGGTATTTTCAGAATAGAACCTGTCAAAATTAATCCCGAAGTTTATTCTTGACGGCAACAGGCTCACATTAATATCCCTGATCAGGGCCAGCAAATTATTCTTTATTATTTTAGCGAAGGGGGCATAGTATTTAGGCTGATTAGCATAATTATAAACTAAAGAGGCATGATAGGTTTTTTCCAAATCATTCTGTGTAGTAAAATCATGATGTATATATTCACTATAGGAATAAGTAGCATTAAAATTTTCAATATCCCATATATGGCTTGGTGCCTTTAAATTGGTTCTATCCTTATGAACATTGGTGAAATTTATACTTTTACGCATAGTATAGTCTTCAGCAGCATTTTTTATAGAGTCGCGCTGTTGCGTGCCTGATGCCGCGTTAAGGGTTGATTTTAATAAAATATCAGGCGAAGCAGGATCATACTGAGGCGTATTCACCTGTGAGGAAACATTTATATATGTAGGAATCTTGATGCCGCTTTTATCCGGAAAAAATTTTCCAAGTTCCATGTTAGCTGATACATTATAACCCTGGTTATCGCTCAGGCTCCTGTCTTGCAGTTTAGAGTCAAGTGTACCAAAGCCCGCGGTTGTTTTACTGCCCGAAACTGTAATATCTGCAAAATCGGCAAGTTTAAAATCAGCACGAGCTATCGCTGCCCATCCTCCCTGCTGATTAAAATCTGTTAACCGCAACTCATCAAACCATACAATTGCCGATTTATTAAGCCCGTCATCAACACCTACCGGCGAGTTGCCTTTATAAGGGTTGCGTACACCTAACATAACGGTAGTTAACCGGCTCAGATCGGGCATCCCTACAACGGTAACTTTATTACGCCCGTCTGTAAAGGTAAAAGGCAAGGTAAGCGGCCATGGAGCACCTTTATATTTGGCGTTATTACGCGCCATCTTGGCATTGGTTAGTATTGATAACGCAACATCAAGTTGATTAGCCGCCGGCCATATCAAATTAGGATCGGCAGTGGCTGTAGTAACTTTTAATGGTATTTCATACTCGTAATAATTATTCTGGTAATCCGCGCCCAGGCGTATAAAAGCGCTCACATCGTTATCCTTTAACTGCGCACCGGCAACCGCCTCGGCATGAATGAACATTTGTAAGTGTTTGTATTGACGCAAGTCGTTAGAAAAAGGTTTAAATGCTGCCCTTGAATACCCATCACTTAAATTAAATACATTTAATGACAGCGACTGCTCATTTAACTGCGTAGTGGTTTGCGTGTTATTATAATTAGGCTGACGGGTAATGCCTGGCGGCACTACATAAGGTATAGGTGTACGGTTTCCGTTAGCCTCAATATTTACAGCTTCTACAGTAAGGTTTGAGTTGTCAAGCGGCGGGTTAACAAATGCCGGATCGGCAATTACATTAAGCGGATTATTTTCCGTGTTATATACCCGCCAATCGCCACGTGTTAATTGTAACTCGGCAAAACGCAAAACAGCAGTATCAGCAAAACTGGTCATAAACATCCGCATAAAACGGATAGCCTTAAAATCCTGGATGCCCCCAACTGCCGATTGGTAATTGGTGATGGGGATACGGAACTGGTACCAGGTAACAGACTGGGTAGCACCATTGGCCAGTTTAACCTGCGCGATTACTTTATCATTAACAAAATTTTGCCCCACTACCAGGTCTTTTGGGCGCATAGATACCTTGTATTGAAAATATTGATCATCCTGGCTCATGTTATTATCATGGTCAATATCCTCTCCGTCAGGTAAAGATGTGGAGGCTGAAGTTGATAAACCCAACTGCGCTTGCGACTGGGCAGAGGTTTTAGAATTGCCATCTGTGCCGTTATACATACTGTATCGTTGCAATATACCGGCTTTGGCCTGGTCAAGCTGTGGTCCCTGGTAATATTGAAAATCATCAGAGGAAGGATCATTTGAAAAACTGCTGTATGCCTGCGGAGTAGTTTGACCTTTTATTTGCTGAACTATAGCTGTAAACTTGGCCCTTTCATCCACATCGCCTAAGCCGTCCAATCCCACATCCTGTAACTGGCGCGAAGCCGGGTTGTTATCAAAAGCATTTACAACTGGCTGGTTCCTGGGCACGCGCCCCCAAACGGTAGTATCGGATGTACTGTAATCGCCATTGACCGGCAAACCATTTTCTATACTTTTTCTTCCGTCTTTTAATACATCTTCTGAAACACTGCCCAGGTTAAAATACAGGTCACCGCCTAATGAATTTGGTTTATATATAAACGGGTCAAGCAACCAAAATTCAATATACTGCACATTTAATGACTGGAAATCGGTAGTTGAAATAGGCCGGTATATGCCACCCCAGCGTGAAGTTGGATTTTGTAACGAACCGTCATTGTTAATACCTGTTGTTGTATAATTATATGGCCCGCGCGCTGTTGGATAAAAAGCCATATCTAAAGTAGCTAAACTTAATGGCTGCCCGGTAACAGACTGTTTATATGGGAAAACTTCGGTCTCTAAAACCTGCCGTACATAATGGTTGGATAATTCAGTACGCGAAACGGGTACGGTAGAACCACTGTAGAATATAGGGTCAATATTATAAAAAGCCAGCCGGGCCCTGTTAAAACCGTAACTCAGGTTATTATACAAGCCCGATTCCCGGAAAAGCTGTGGCGTGCCTGAAATTCCCCAGCCAATAGCGCTTTTAACATCAATAACCGACTGGCTATTTTCAAAATCATCCAGGTACGATGTTCCATTTTTTGATCCGGCATAATTTAATACACTGGGATTGCCGGGTAACAACTGTGCAAACTCACCATTAAAACTTACAGATGACGGTGCTTTTGTATGAATAAATGGTATTTTATCAACCATACGGGTAAGCAACCGCGATGGTGAATTATAATTTCCGTCAAAGCCCCATATCGTATTAGAGATCGACTCACTTCCTATAGCTTCATTTTGTGAAATAGGCTGCTCGGTAAGGTGCATTATAGTGGCTCCTACCGAAAGCTTAGGATTTACTTTATAATCAAATCTGGAGCCGTATAATGATTTTTGCTGAATGCCAAACAATGCGTTATTCTCTAAATTCACAGTAATTGGCTGACCTGAAGAAAGCAGGGCCTGGTTAATAATATTAATACTGCCGGCATTATAATCAACCGTATAATCCGTACCCTCCACTAATTTTAATGAACCAGCGTTTACCACAACTGAACCCTGGGGAATATTAATCGCATTAAGCTGGTATGATCCTCCCCCGCTCTGCGAACTATAGGTTCCGGTAATGGCATACCGGTTTAAATTTTGAAAAAATTGCTGCGCTACGGTTTTGGTCGAATCATATAATTGCTGGTAAACATAGCGCTTCACCAAATCCGTTTCTCCGGGGTTGAATTGTTTGGCCAAATCAGACCCAAAAGGTTCCACCACAGGAAATTTGATAAGCCCGTTTTGTGAATCAATAGTTATCTTATCTAAAAAATCAAAATAGCCGTCGGGTTGTTTTTGATTTTGCTGATCTAAATTATCAAGATCTGTAAGTTGTATCCAAAGTTTACCTTTGGTATTTTGCCCCTCTTCCATTATAGGTTTTGAAATACCGGATTTATCATCAAGCCGCGCTATTTGCAGCTTAAAACCTGTTGGGCTTACCTGGTAGGCATTTAATGAATAAATATTTTTCATCATCAATTTCCAGGTAGGCAAATTTGTTTTTAACAACGTGTTCTTTAATAATTTCAGGTATAAAACTTTGGGGGCGACAGGATCAACCGGAATATCACTTGAAAACTCACCCACCTGATACTGCACTCCATTATAGGTATACTGGTAAGCCACCGCCAGTACCTCATCATTATTTAAAGGATAATTAAGGGATATATAACCTAATTGCGGGTTTAGGGTAAACTCCTTAGCGGTAAGCTTGCGGGCATAGGTTAGTTTAGCGTAGTTGTCTGTTCCGCCCCTAACGGCAAAATAATTGCTCAACGCATTTGCAGGATCATTGGTTAACCGGGAGCTTGCCGGTAAATTACGCAATAATGAATTGGATTGCTGTGTAAAACCCGGCCCCTGAAACCCGGCAGGTAAAGCCGAAAAACCAGGGCCACCCTGTATTAACGCCGTATTATACGGGCTGTTTTCGCCCAGATCCATAAAGGCTAATACATCCCGCGAATCAGTAGTGGAATTGGTTCGGTTAGTGGTCCAAACTTCAATTTTGGTAATATTTACGTTTGAACTGATGATGGGAATATTTGCGAGGGCCTTATTATAATTGTTTCGAAAAAACTGGGACAGGAAGTAATGCTTATTGGCATCATAATCAGCTGCCGTGGCATTAAACTGGCCCTGCTGCGCACCATTGGTTATGGTAATTGTTTTTGATTGAGAACGCTGCTGAGATAAAATACTGGTTACATTTAATTTGCCGAACTTCAGCTTGGTTTTTACCCCAAATAATGCCTGTGTGCCGGTAATTAATGAAGTATTTAAGGGCATGCTTATTGTACCTGCCTGTATTTCCTGTATAATCTCATCAGAATGGCCTTTATAATCCATTTTTACCTGATTGTCAAACTGGAATTGGGCATCCGTATTATAGTTTGTCGCGATTGACATTTTATCGCCAATCATACCCGTAACATTCAACTGAATATGCTGATCAAAATTAAAATTGAACTGATTACGTTGCTTGGTATTAAAAAGCGGATTCTGATTGCTGTTGATTTGCCCGCCCAGTATGGCTTCGGCTGATCCTTGTGGCCTTATATCAATATTAGGGCTGCCAAATATACGCTCAAATGTTGCGTTACGAACCTGCATCTGCGGTATAAACCCCTGTTGCTGAGATTCATAAGCATAATTATCAGACAGTTTTTTAAAATAATCTTTCTGCTCCTGAGCTTGTTTCAGGTGTAAGTATTCGTTAAAGGTAAGATAACGCGGTGGGCGGTACAATAAGTCGCCAATACGCTCATAAAGTATATACCGGTTAGTAGCCGCATCATATACAAATGTACGGACCAGGTTTGGCGGATCAGGCTCAAAAATACCCAGCCTTGCAAGGTCATTGTTGGATGGTGTATATT
>JAQBOY010000488.1 GCA_028287805.1 Mucilaginibacter sp. | reverse complement strand
CATTTCTTCCTGCATTTCAATAATACGGGTTAAAAACGATATCGTATCTTCCAGGCAGCCATAAGCGGTGCCGGTAATTATGGCACCGGGCATTTCTACATTAGCTTTGGTTAAGCAATCCTGAGCCGCGGCTACACCCATTTTAATAACGTGGCCCATCCTTCTTATCAGCTTAGGATCCACAAATGCTTTGTAGTCGGGCTCTATAGCTTTTAATCGCGTGCCCGTGTACTCAACAATCTCCTCTAAAAAATCAACACCCCCAAAAGTATTTTGCGGCGATATACAGGATGCAGCGCGTATGTAGATCTTCATATTATATCCGCGAAAATATTAAAGATGTACAATTTCCGCCAAAACCAAAAGAATTCGACATCACGTGATTAATTTTCCGGCCCTTTAAAAATTGAGTCTCCGGTACAAACGGCAGTTCATGCATAGGCGTTTCAAAACGCAGGTTAGGGTAAATGATGCCTTCTTTTATAGCCAGTACAGAAAATACCGCTTCAACGCCGCCGCTGGCTCCTAAAGTATGGCCGGTAAAGGATTTGGTAGAGCTCATAGGCGGAAAATCCTTTTCAAATAACCGTTTGATAGCTGTACCCTCCGCGCTGTCGTTATTAGGCGTACCGGTGCCATGCAAATTGATATAGTCAATATCCGATGTTTTTAAGCCCGCTTTGCCTAAAGCGCCCTGCATAGCAAGGTAAGAGCCTGTTCCTTCGGGAGATGAGGCGGTTTGATGATAGGCATCGTTACTGTTATTGTAACCGCTTAGTTTAGCATATAACGGCTTGCTTAATGTTTTTGCCACTTTTTCAGAAACCAGCACCATATATCCGGCACCTTCACCTAAATTGAGACCTTGCCGGTTCTCGTCAAAAGGCTTGCAAAACTCCTTATCCAGTATCATCAGGGTATTAAAGCCGTTCAGGGTAAATTTGGTCAGGCCATCTGTTCCGCCTGCAACAACCACATCCAATAATCCGTTTTTTATTAACCGCGCCCCATAAAATATGGCGTTAGCCGATGAGGAACAGGCTGTACTAATGGTGGTCATGTAATCCTTAATGCCCAGTTGGTTAGCTACGGCTTCGGTAACACTGCCACACTCGTGGTCAAATACATTTTTTAATTTGCCCTTGCTGTTATCTTTAATAAAATCAATGAAAAAGCCTTCACTCTTATCCATTCCCCCAACGGTATTTGCCGAAACAAAACCCGTACGCAGAGAGGCTATATCGGGAATACCGGCATCATCCAATGCCTCCCTTGCAGCCAGTAAGCTTAACAAGGTAGTACGGCTTAACTCAGCAGAAACTCCTGCTTTTGCTGCCAACTCTTCATTGCTTAACTTCACTTCTGCCACCGGAATCTGATGTTGGTGCACCGTATTCATATAAGTAATATCGCCCATGCCGGCCCGTTCATTTTCAAACGACGAAAGGCATTCCGCTACATTATTTCCAATAGCCGTAATAGCTCCTACCCCGGCCACAAAAACAGGCTCACTTATGGTTTTACTACTTTTTATATCGCTTTCAAAAACCTCCTTCATATTGTCCGCATTAAAAACGACAGAACCTTGCTTTTCTTCCTCTTCCACCAAAAATAAAGCTGACTTGTATTCATTCCCTATCACATCAACCCATCCGCAGATACAAGCCAGCAATACCTGGTTATTAAACAAACTATTGACGTATTGTTCAGTAAACCCGGCATCAAAATTTTCGGTCACAAAAAACGCGTCTTCGCCCTTAAAATTATTCCTGATGCATATTTCACCAGTCATGATGTTGGGTAAGGTATATACGAATAATGCAGGACTGGGGATGTCTGCCACGCTTTTTAAATACTTCTGATCACTATCCAGGCTGGAATTGGCGTTAGAGAGGATCAAACCTATTTCTTCAGACTTGTATTTTTCCTTTTCAAAACTATCTTTCAATAATATTTCAGCAGTAAGCCAGCCCAGCTTACTCAGGTTGTCCATTTTATAGAACCGGGGATAGCTCAGTTCAAAATGCTGGTATACCGACAGCAGGAACGCAGGCAGATCCACATTTTTATTTACAAAAACCACCAGGCCGTTTTTGTAAACGGTATTATTGCTGATGATGCAACTGGAAGTGATATAGTGATTTATTGACATGTTATATGCACTTCGTCATCCCGAATTTATTCAAGGTCAGCATGACGTTTTTCTTCTTATTTATTTATTCTCGCTGTCTGTTCTCATAGACGACTTTAGTAGTTGTCGGTGAGGACACCGACAACGGTTATATATTTAAGTCAGCATAGCATTTCTTCTTACTATTTATTCTCCATTGTCTGTGTCCTCACAGACGACTTCAGTAATTGCCGGTGAGGGCACCGACAACGGTTATATATTTAAGTCAGCATGACATTTCTTCTTACTATTTATTCCCCGTTGTCTGTGTCCCCACAGACAATTTAGTAGTTGCATGTGAGGACACAGACAACGGGTATGAGGGCACCGACAACGGTTATTTACCAAATAATACCGCCGCATTACAACCGCCAAAACCTGATGCTGTTTTGAGGCAATTACTATAGTTGCCTGCCAGCAGCGCGGTACAAATATTTAATGAGTTGGTTACACCCATAGTTTCAAACCCTAAAGTTGGCAAAACTAAGTTTTCTTTTAATGATTGTATAGAAATGATGCACTCAATCAATCCTGCCGCACCAAGTGTATGCCCGTAATAACCTTTTAAACTATTTACCGGTACTGCCTGTAATTTGGCCAGCGTTATCGCTTTCGCTTCCATTTCATCGTTATAGCTCGTAGCCGTGCCATGTGCTGATATAAAATCAACTTCTTTAGCAGCAAACCCCGCATCGCTTAAGGTTTTATTAATAGCGTGGCAAAGCTCTTCTCCGGTTCGTGATGGCGCCGAAATATGGTTGGCGTCATTGCTTACAGCGCCGCTTAAAACTTTAACCCCATCAGCATATTTTGGGTTGGATGATAATACAACCGTAGCCGCGCCTTCCCCTAAAGTTATCCCTGTCCTGTTGGCATCAAAAGGTTTACAAGGCCCGGCACTGATAGCCTGGAAGGATTGAAAACCTGATAAGACAAATTTTGAAATCACATCTGCTCCGGCAACCACCACATTTTCATATTGACCCGAACGTATCAATCGCATACCTGTTAAAATGCCCATTATCCCCGAGATACAGGCATTGGATACCACTAAAGGTGGATTAACAAATTCAAAATATCCGGCCACTAATTTAGCAGAAGTATGCAGGGCAATACGCTCTTTTAATGCCAGGTGGTTTGGCTGCGTTTCTAACATACTGATATTACCTTTGGTTGTAGAGATAATGAGCGCTGTTTTTTTATCATTTGCTTTAATACCAGCATTCGCTAAAGCATCGTTAATTGAGGCAATAAGTAATTGCTCAAACTTAGTAAAGTTGTCCCCGTCATTTATAAATTGCCGGTTTTTATCAAATAAAGCCGCATAAAACGGTTCGTTAGCTATTGTTTTATCCTGATGCTGTTGAATACCGGAAACACCCTCTTTTAACCGCGCAAAATTTTCGGCAGTGGTTGACCCGACAGGAGAAAGAATATTATCCGCAGCAACAAAAACGTCAGTCATTTATTTTATTGATAAATATCTTCATTTCACATTGGGCTATCATTTGCTCATTGCACCATACCTTTCCACATGCAATGGCAATATTTAAAAGCCGTGTTTCCACTTTTATTTCCGTCATCAGCTCATCTCCTATTTTGGGCAAATGGACCACTTCCAGGTTTTTTACCGCACCTATATAACCAATAGCTATAGGCCTGTCTTCTATTCGTGCCATATTCCCTTCTCCCACAGCGGCTGTTTGAGCCATATTTTCCATTAATCCAGCCTCGCTAAACTCACCATTTATTACTAAAACATTGTCTGCTGTAATTACAAAACTGGTTTTGGTGATGTTATCATCCGAGTATAGCAATTTGCCTACCATTACAAACGGCGGCTTTTGAGGTATTAACGTTAAAATATCTTCTTCGTACATAAATTAACCTACATGGCTTACTCACCTGCCTATGTTTCACTTAGCTATTCTATCAATATAAACACCATTAACAGACAATACTTCAGCCGTTATATAAGAGGCATCTTTGGAAGCTAAAAAGCCTACCGCGTGTGCTACTTCTTCCGGCAACCCAAAACGGTTTACAGGTATATTCTTTTTCAGTTCTTTTTCATCCAGCCTTCAGTCATATCAGTTTTTAATAAAACCGGGAGCTACCGCCGGATCTGTTACCTGTAAATAGTTCTTAATTTTTTCGAGGTCTTTATATTTTGGTTCGTCCTCAATAAATTTCGGGAATATTTTCCGGGCTTCATTATATAACGCTAAAGTATGAGGCGCCAGTTTATCTTGACAGCTTAAATAATCAATTGCCTGTAAAATGGTCATTAATTGTATAGCCAGTACCGCGAATGAATTGTCAATAACCTTTCTGGTCATTAATGCCGCGTTACAACCCATGCTTACAATATCCTGATTGTCATTATTGTTAGGAATACTGTGCACATACATTGGGAAGGATAGTGTTTGATTTTCTGCCACGGTTGAGGTAGCAGTAAACTGCACCCCCTGCATACCGAAATTTAAACCTAATATGCCCAAATTTAAAAACGGCGGAAACTTTTGATTCAATTTTTCATTCAGCAAATAATTTAGCTGCCGTTCAGACAGCATGGATAATTTGGTGATGGCAATTTTCAGCTTGTCCATTTCCAGTGAAACGTAATCTCCATGAAAATTACCGCCATGAAATACATTCTGGTTAATATGGTCAATTACCGGGTTATCATTTACAGAGTTTAACTCATCCACCAAAATAGTTTCCGCATGTGTAATGGTATCGTAAACCGGGCCCAATACCTGTGTAACACAACGCAGGGAATAGTACTCCTGTACCTTATCTTCAAAAATTTCCTGGTCAATGTTATCGGGGTGATACAGATGCTCGGTACGGCTGCGAATCATTTTACTATCCTTCAAAATATCGCGCAGCATTGCTGCAACTTTGTTTTGCCCTTTATGATGCTTTACAATATTTAACTCATGCGAATAATGATCATCATAAGCCTCAACCACCTCATTAGTCATGGCGGAGAACATGGCCGACCAGCCCAATAGTTTCCGGGCCTGGATAATGTTCACCATGCCAATACCAGTCATGGCCGATGTACCATTTAATATGGCTAATCCCTCCCGCACATGGATTGCGAGCGGTTTTATATTAAACCTTTTAAATATTTCGATAGTTGGATGGATAGCACCATCAAATATTACTTCTCCTTCACCTATCAACACTAAGCCCAAATGAGCCAGTTGCACTAAATCGCCACTGGCACCTACGCCACCGTGTTCGTAAATACAAGGTGTAATATTATTGTTGATCAGGTCCTTTAATAGTTCTACAATATCTGTATGCACTCCTGAATAAGCCTGCATCAAACTGTTTAAACGGGCTATCATCAACGCTTTTACCAAAACAGGCGATAAAAGCTCACCGTTGCCTGAGCTATGGCTGCGGATAAGATTATATTGCA
>JAQBOY010000284.1 GCA_028287805.1 Mucilaginibacter sp. | reverse complement strand
ACATCAATTGTTGAAAGCAAGTATTTTTCAATTACTTGCCTTTCATTTTCTGTTAGTTTTGATAAAATATTGACAAACTTATTTTGCAATTTAGAATATGTATTTCCAAAAAGCTTTGTTGCAGTATTATAATTGGGCACTATAATAACTTTTCTTCTGTCATCTTCATTAAATTCTCTTTTTACTAAATTTTTCCTTTCAAGGCGGTCTACCAAACCTGTTATTGCTCCGGTAGTTAATCCAGTTAATTTTGATAAATGGCCAGCAGTCATTGCACCATTTTGAAGTAGAAGACTTAAATATTTATGGTCTGTTCCGGTAAGGCCTACTCTTTGAGCAATAGCCTCATGCATAAAAACTGTAGCGTCTGAAAACTTTCTACCTAACTCACAAATGGATCTGATGTGTTTTTCAGCTATTTTATCGGTCATGATATTTTTATATTAAGAATAAATAAAATTTAATTGTTATAAATAATTAAACGAATAGGCTATGATGAAAAAGCCTTATTACAAAGGCTTTTTCATACAAAACCTGCAACTAAAAATGTAATGCTAACATTACTTGGAAGTAATATTTAAAGCTGTTCCGTTTCTAATCTCTTCCGTCGCGTTGGTTACCAGTGTATCTCCTGCTTTCAGGCTGCCGTTTACCATAATGGTTGTTGCGTTTTCAAGGCCTTTTTTTACATCTACCCAAACAGCTTTCTTATTTACTATTTTAATCACAAACATTCTTTCTGCACTCATTACCAGTGCAGTGCGGGGAATAGCAAAGCCTTGTTGATCTGCTTTAACAACCAAGTTAACATCTGCATACATTTGCGGTAACAGCATATGGTTGGTATTGTCAACGTCCATTTCCACCTTTTCGGTGCGGGTTTGCGGGTCAATGCCACCTGCCATTCTACTGATGTGCGCAATAAACTTGTGTCCCGGCAGCGCCCTTACCGTAAAACCTACCGTATCCCGGCTGTCGAGATATCGGGTATACTCTTCAGTAATACTCATGGTTAGCCGCAGTTTATTTTGCTCCTGCAAAACCAATAAAGGTTTTCCCATACTCTTATCACCGGGCCCTACATAGGCACCAGGTGACACGTTACGTAAGGTAACTACGCCATCAAAAGGCGCTCTTATTGTTAAATAATTCAGCAATTCAGCAGTCTGACGAAAACTAGACTGTGATGCTTTCCATTGTGCGCTATCTCCGCTTGCTTTTGCAAGGGCCAGGTCAAGGTCATTGGGAGATATTGTTCCGGGAGTTTTGCTGGTCCGTTTTAAACGTTCATAGTTTGCCATGCTACCTTTATAAGTTGCCAGCTTGGTGTTCATATCCGCTTCCGCCTGGTTATATTGCGAAATCATTTCAGGCGCTTCCAGGGTAATCAGTAGCTGTCCTTTTTTAACCCTGTTGCCTATATCTACATTCAGTGTTTTTACATAACTATTTTCCTTGGCATAAAGCTCTACGTTATTGTAAGGCACCAACTGGCCGGGTACGGTAACCGGAGCGTTAACCTGCCCACCAGACAATACCACTGCCTGCACATCTAACGGCGGATTGACAGGCGCCGCCTTCGTGTCTTTACTGCTGTTTCCGCATGATGCGGCAAGCACGGTTAACAGTAAAAAATTACTGTAAACTATTATATTAATCTTTTTATTTTTCATCGAAATATATTTTTTATATTGAAAGTATTGTATGTACCAGCAAACTACCATTTACTTACCCGGTAGCTTTTGCCTCTCTTTTCTTTATTAATGTGTTACCGGCGCTTTATCTTTATCATAAAAAGTGCTTGTTTCATCGTCCGGATCTAATGATACAGAGGTTATAGCCGACTTTTTCTGAACTATTGAAAAGATCAAAGGCAGAATAAGTAATGACGCGATTGTTGAGGCGATAAGTCCACCAATTACTGCCCGGCCAAGCGGAGCTGTTTGCGCCCCGGATTCGCCAAGGCCCGATGCCATCGGAATCATCCCTACTACCATTGAGATACTGGTCATTAAAATAGGCCTTAACCTTAATCCTGCCGCTTTAATTGCTGATTGTATTGACTCATTGCTTTCCAGCCGGATATGTTCAGCATTGGTAACCAACAGGATGGCATTGGCAACAGAAACACCAACAGACATGATAATTCCCATATACGATTGGAGGTTGAGCGTGGAACCGGTGATCCATAGCAGAATCATTGATCCGGCAAGAACGGAAGGTATGGTGGTAACCACCACAAATGCCAGCTTAAACGACTGGTAATTTGCGGCCAGCATCAACAATAAAACGATAATAGTAATCAGTAATCCGGATTGAAGGCTGCTCATGGTTTCATCCAGTAAGCTGGTCAGTCCACGTTTTTCAACCTTAATTCCTACCGGGGGCTGTCCGGCATCTTTAATTACTTTGTCAACGGCTTTAGAAGCTCTCCCCAAATCAACCTGATTAATGTTTGCGCCGATAGATAAAAAGCGTACAGCGCCTTTTCTGTCATACTGCTCTACCATGGTGCTTATTTTTAAGGTAGCCACATCGCCAAGCGTTGGTGTTTGCTGACCCTTTAAAAGGGGGATAGCGGCTATGTCAGAAAGTTTTTTCATGTTATACTCAGGAACCTGAACCTGCACATTATAGCTGGTGGCATTATTTTCATCCAGCCATAATACTTTTTGTGTAAAGCGGCTGGAGGAGGTAGCATCCGTCACTGTACTCGCCACGTTGCTCATGGTAAGGCCCAGTTGTTTAACTTTCTGCCTGTCAATATCAATATTAATAGATGGGTAGTTCAAAGCCTCCTTCTGCTGCACATCCCTCAAAAACGGAATTTTTTTAAGCCCGGCGATAAGTTTATTGGCATAAGCCTGGCTTTGATTCAGATTTTTACCGGTAACTGCAACTTCTATAGGCGTTGTTGATCCCTGGCTCATGATCTTGTCAGTAAGGTCTATGGGTTCAAAAGTTACCAGCACTTCCGGCATTACCTGATGCAGCCTATGGCGGATCTTTTCTTCCAGCCCATCCATATCTGTTTTATAATTCGGATTTAACGCCACCTGCATAATCGCCTGGTCAGAAGCACTCATAAAAAAAATAATGGGTATGGTAGGGTAAGTAGATGGGTGTGAGCCCGCAAAGGAAGAAATGATCTCTACATTTTGCTTTCCGCCAACCAGGTCATATATATTCTGCTGTGCTTTGAGCATATATGCTTCGGTATTTTCCAGCCGGGTGCCTACAGGTGCCTTTATCCGTAACTGGAACTGACCCGTATTTACTTTAGGCAATATATCTGTCCCCAGGTTCATTACACCAACCACCACAATACCAAATGAAATCACAACATATAAAATAATGATGAGTGACCTCCTGTTCATCAACTTTCTTAAAAAATTCAGAAAGTGTTCTTCAAATTTTTCAAAGCTGGTGGCCTTGTGTGGTTTTGAAGTGTCCTCCAACTGATGATCTTTTAGCAACCAGTTAGATAAAACTGGAACGAAGGTTTGAGATAGCAAAAAAGCCGCGATCATGGAAAATCCAACCGCCAGTGATAACGGCATAAACATTCCCTGTGGGATACCTGTCATAAAAAAGGCTGGCACAAATACGGCCAATATACTAAGCAGGATCAATAGCTTTGGCAAAGCTATCTCCTCACAGGCATCAGCAATGGCGCGGGTTTTAGTTTTTCCCATTTCCTGGTGCCGGTGGATATTTTCTATGGTAACCGTCGACTCATCTACCAGGATACCAATGGCCAGTGCCAAACCTCCTAACGTCATGATGTTAATAGTTTGACCAAATAACTTAAGCAACAACCCACCAATAATAATGGAAATAGGAATATTGACAATTACAATAATCGCACTTCGCCAGTCTCTAAGAAACAGCAGCACCATGATACCTGTTAAGATGGCGCCGATCACTCCTTCGCTGATCAAACTTTTAACAGAATTGATTACGTATACCGACTGGTCAAATTCAAACTTTAGCTTTACATCCGGTGGCAACAAGCTTTGCATGTAAGGCAATTGCTGTTTAAGCCCCTGAACAACCGACCAGGTAGAGGCGGATGCAGTTTTAATAATCGGCATGTAAATAGATCTCTTCCCGTCAATGTAAGCATAGCCGGAGGTAATATCAGCACCGTCAGTAACCCGCGCAATATCTTTTAAAAATACCGTAGTACCATTCTGATATTGTAAAGGGATGTTCTCAAAATCTTTTACCTTTTTAATAACGGTATTGGCTGGTGTAAGGTACATGATACCGCCAATGCGCACGTTACCAGCCGGAGATATCTGATTATTATCCTGAACGGCAGCGGTAATTTCTTGTGGTGTAAGGTTATGGCTCCGCATTAAAGCAGGATCCACATCAATAACCACTGTACGTACGTTCCCCCCTACCGGTGGTGGCGAGGATAAGCCCGGTACACTGGAAAATGTGGGCCTGACCAACGTTGAGGCCAAATCCTGCAATTCATTGTTATTGCGTTTGTTGCTGCTGAGCGTAAGCTGCCCTACCGGTAAGCTGGAAGCATCAAAGCGAAGAATGATGGGGGGCGGCGTACCATCGGGCATGGAAGCGAATGCCCTGTTGGTTAAAGAGGTAACCTCGGCAGCAGCCTGTGCCATGTTGGTGCCATTATAAAAAGATAATTTGAGCAGGCTCAATCCCTGCACATTATTAGCTTCTACACTTTTAATACCGGTAATATACAGGTATAGCCCCTGGTAATTGGAAGAAATAAAGCCTTCCATTTGTTGTGGCGACATCCCGCCATATGGCTGCGCTACATAAATGGAGGGCAGATTTAAATTGGGGAAGATGTCTATATTTATCTGAGTTAACGCTGCGATCCCAAAAAGGATAAAACCGGCGACCACTACAATAATGGTGATGGGTTTTCTTAACGCTGATTTAATTAAATTCATAAAAATGGGATTATTTGATCTGGCTAAAGAATAAGTTAAGGTCGCCGGCAGTAAGTGCCTTGTAGAGCAATGCCTGCCACAAATTATTGTAAGCCAGGTCAGAATCTGTTTCCGCGCGGTTTACAACGTAAAGCGCCTGGGTAACATCTACAATAGTAGCCAGACCATTCTGGTAAAGGCTTTTCTTCTGCATATAAGACTCGTTTGCTGACTTTAATTGTACAGGAGCCTCATTATATTGCTTAAAAGCGATTGAAATGCGCTGATCTGCCAGTGACAGCTGATCCTGAAGGGCATTATGCTCCACCTCAAATTCATCACGGTAAGCAGCAGTCAGAAAATTCTGTGTATTCACTCTTTTTTTAGTCCGGATAAGATCAGTTAGATTCCAAACCGCGCTAACGCCAAGCATATAATTCATCCTGGAAGGATCTAATCCTGCGGAAAGGCTATGGTTAATAACGGAATTTGTTCCGGTAGCATAATCACTGCCAAAACCTGATCCACGCTCTTGGTATAAACTAAATAACGAAAACTTGGGCCATTTGGAAGTGTTAATGGCATAGGATTGCAGTTCACTTACCTTAACCCTTGAATCCAGGTATTTTAAAATAGGATGGTCAAGACCGGCAGTTTTTTGTTCCAGTCCAAGATCTGCGGGCTGCTTAACAACAAATCCGGTATCAAGGTTCGACAGCGTTTGATGATTTCCCATCAAAACAAGGAGTTGATTAGCCTGAGTCTGCTGGTAATTTTGCGCATCCAGCAGGGTTAGCTTTGCTTTAGATACTTCTGCATTAGCGATGGTGCTGTCTACACCGGGATTAAGGCCACCAATTGTCCGTGCTAAAATCAGATTGCGCAACGAGTTGGCCCGATCCAGGTTTTTTTGCATACTCAACATGAGCCGTTGTGCCGAAAGCAGGTTCAAATATGCTCCGCTTACATTTGCTTCCAATTGAAAATTTTCCTGGTTAAGTGCATAGAGGTCGCTCTGGTACTGCCCCTGGGCTGCTTTAACATTAGCCTTTTGGTTACCAAAGGAAAAGAACTGCCAGTTTATTGTAGCTGCATACAGGCTGCCAAAGGCTGCGTTCCAGTTTTGTGTAGGCTGTACAACACCGCCGTTAATAGTATTAATTCCGGGTAAACTAAAGTTAGGCCCGTTAATCCCGCTTATTGTTCCATAGGCAGTTTGAGCGCCTGCATTAAGATCAGGGAGATAGCGAGATTTAATCTCACTTATCTGAGATTTTGATGCAGCGGCATAATTGCGCCTGGCATCAATAGATTTATAGTGTGTTAATGCGATTTGGATGGCATCCTGAAGTTTAAGTACCGGTGCCTGGGCCACGGCCTTTAAAGCTCCGGAAACAATAAATATCAAGATCCATACAAAGCATAACTTGCTTCTTAATGTTTTCATTGTAAAATAATAAATAGCTAAAACCAATAAGAATAGTTGATCTTATCGTAGTTAATTAATTAAATAGGGATGGAGATATATCCATTTAAATAAATGGATTTTAGCTGTTTATTGAGGGCGGTCCCCTCAGGGATGGGGGGGTCGTATCAGCAAGCTCAATGAGTTCGCTGTCCGTTATAATATAATCAATTTTAGTTACAGACCTTATAGGCAGGCTAAATTCATAATAGGCGTTGAAAGGTAAGGCTACTGATACAAACTTTTGTGTGTAACACTGCAGCTTGATTAGTTGGTGACGCTCGGCAGTTTTTTTAGGTACAGATGTACGATGTTCAAGTTTCCCCTGAAAAAGGTCCACATAGCGTTGTACCACTTCCCCTTGCAGGGAAAAGAAGATCAGCGCTACCAGGCTTAATTTACTGAAGAACTTAACAGCTTTCAAAATAATATG
>JAQBOY010000476.1 GCA_028287805.1 Mucilaginibacter sp. | reverse complement strand
GAATAGATCATTTGATCATTACCCCGTTTTCCCGTGATTTTTCTAATCAATCGCCCGAAAGCTATATTCAGGATGTGCTGGTTAATAAAATAGGCACTAAAAAAATTGTGATAGGCTATGACCACCGCTTTGGTAAAGATCGGAAGGGTGGGTTAAATGATCTGCTGGAGTCAGGGCCGGTTTATGGGTTTGATGTTATTGAGATACCGGAGCAGGATATTCATGAAGTAGCGGTTAGTTCAACCCGGATAAGAGAAGCGTTGTTGCAAGGGAAAATTGAGTTGGCTAATGAATTTTTAGGCTATCCCTTTTTTATAACCGGGAAAGTTATCCGTGGCGACCAGATAGGCAGGAAGATAGGCTATCCTACTGCCAATATCATGATTGAAGAAAAGTATAAGCTTATACCTGCTGATGGGATATTTGCCGCTAAAATAATTATTGATAAAAAGGTTTATAGCGGCATGGCCTATATTGGCAGCCGGCCTACTATTGACGGGATGACCCGGAATATAGAAGTAAATATTTTCGATTTTGATGCCGAAATTTATGGCCAGCAAATACGGATGGAATTTCACCATTTTGTACGCAATGATATTAAATTTTCATCGCTCGATGAATTAACGGTGCAACTGGGTAAGGATAAGGAAGACGTTTTAAACTTAATGGTTCACAGTTAATGGATCATAAGTTAAATAAGCCAATAAATTATTACCTTGTATTTAATAGGAGAGGATAGGCTGAACAATGCCTATCAATTATAATGAAACTACACGTAGATAAGCAGGAAAGTGAATTTTTAAACCATGTGCTAACACATTGGGAAGAAAATGACCAGATAAATAAAGAGCAGGCCGAAGCGTTGCGTAACTCCTACGAGGTAAAAGGCTTTGATTGGATGCGGCTGGCTAAATACTCCTTTTGGATAGCTTTAATATGCGGTGGTGCTTCCTTTGCTTTTTTAATTGTAAATGATGCGGTTGTTAATTGGTTAAAACAACTTTATTATACCCCTGATGTTATTATAAGTATAGTATCTGGAATTATTGCCGCCGTTCTTTTTTATATAGGACGCCGCAGAGAGCGCATGATGCCGGAAAAAGTATTTAGTAACGAAGCTGTAATTTTTACGGGGGTATTGTTTACGGCAAGTTGTATTGCCTACCTGGGTAAGACTTTTGATAATGGTTCTGCCAATTTCCCTATATTGTTTTTGCTATCGGTTTTTGTATATGGGTTTTTAGCCTGGCGAATGAATTCCAGGTTAATATGGCTGTTTTCCCTGATTTCTCTGGGTAGCTGGTTTGGTACTGAAACCGGTTATCAAACCCATTGGAGCGATTATTTTTTAGGAATGAATTATCCATTAAGGTTTGTGCTGTTTGGCGCAGTGCTGGTGAGTGCCTGTTATGTGCTGAGAAAAAGAAAATGGTTTGCTTTTTTCTGGGATCAAACCTACATTGTAGGCCTGTTATATTTATTTCTGTCGTTATGGTTATTAAGCATATTTGGTAATTATGGCAATATTGACAGCTGGTGGCATATCAGGCAAATCAGTTTGTTTTATTGGGGACTTATCTCTGCTATGGCGGCAGGCGGTTTTCTTTTATATGGCTTAAAAAGCAACGATGCCATTGCCCGTGAATTTGGTATCACCTTCCTCATTATTTTTCTTTACACCAAATATTTCGAATATTTTTGGGAGCACACCAATAAAACACTTTTTTTTGCTATCCTCGCAGTTTCCTTCTGGCTCATTGGCCGTAAGGCTGAGAAGATATGGAATTTGAAAAGCAGGCAGTCTTCTCACCCCGAAAAGGATGATCAGTTAAATAAGCCTGCTGCACTTTAGCATGTTTAGGCTTAATTGCCAGATAAATCCGCTTTACCACATGATAGGCGGCAAAAGCAAAAAATAATATAGCGATACTGGTATTAATAATGCGGGTACTTAGTGCAAATTTACTTTTTATGTACCGGGCAAATTGCGCGTATAAAAAAAGGCATAAAAATGCCCCGCCTGCAGAACCCAGGCTAAATATAACCAGGGCCATTTTGCCATCTAATATCCACTCATGCGTAATTAAATAGGTTCCGGTTATCATCCAGAATGGCACCTGCATCGGATTTAAAAATCCTAACAGAATACCATATTTAATGCTGTCACTTTCTTTGTATTTTGCTTCAGGTGGTTTTTTACGGTTAATCCAGGTAATAGTGCCCAATACGGCAAATAGTACTACCATTACCCAGTCAATCAATATATCCAGCCTAACCTGGCCCGAAAGCCATTTTGCAGCGTGCATAATAAAATAAGTGAAAAAAAACTCAACGCTTGAAAATGCGATGATGAATTGTAAGGCCTGCTTTAAGCCCCGGTTAATAGTGATCTGTACTAAAGTAAGGTTAATATTGCCAGGTGGTATGTAGCCGATAAAGTTAGCTATCAGCCCTAAAAAAAAAGTTAGGAAGATCATAGGGGCAAATATAATGTGCAGATAGGCAAATGTGCGGATATGCAGATAAATGTTATCAAATGTTCATAATAATAAAACATCCACTTAATAATTATAAAATCTGCACATTCGCGTATCTGCATATTTGCACATAAATGTTATCAAACATTCATTCAATAATTATTAAAATCCGCACATTTGCATATCTGCACACTCGCACATAAATAAAATGCCAACAAATAAAATAGTTTCGTTATTACCGTCTGCCACCGAAATAGTATGTGCTTTAGGGTTAGAAGAAAACTTAGCAGGCAGATCACACGAATGTGATTTTCCGGAAACTGTAAAACAACTGCCGATATGTTGCGAAGCTAACTTTCCTGATAATTTAAGCAGCGCGGCAATTGATATTAAAGTAAAGGAGATTTTGGCCGACGCCTTATCCATATACACCATAAACCGGGAGCGAATAAAGCAGTTAGCTCCTGATATAGTGATTACCCAGGCACAATGCGAAGTTTGTGCCGTATCATTAAGTGATGTGGAAAAAGCATTAGAAAGCTACCTGGATAAAGAGGCGAAAATAATTTCGCTGCAGCCTGATAGCCTGGATGGCATTTTAAAAGATATTATTACGGTAGCTAATGCGCTAAATGTAATTGAAAAAGGCAATGCACTGGTAGAGGAATTGCAGGAAAGGGTTGATATCATCAGGCATAAGCTCAAATTTATTGAACATAAGCCAACCGTTGCCTGTATTGAATGGCTGGAGCCGATGATGCTATCCGGCAACTGGATACCGGAAATGGTTGATATTGCCGGCGGAACCAGCATATTAACAGCAGCAGGTAAGCACTCGCCATATGTGCAATGGCAAGATATACAGTTACAGGATCCTGAAATTATTATTGTAATGCCTTGCGGGTTTTCTATTGAACGAACCATGAAAGAGATAGATCTGATTCTCCAATTACCGGGGTTTAACAATTTAAAAGCAGTTAAAAATAACCGGCTATATGTAGCTGACGGCAATCAGTACTTTAATCGCCCTGGTCCTCGTATTGTCGACTCTGTGGAAATATTAGCTGAGATCATCAACCCCAAACAGTTTATTTTTGGCTATGAAGGCAAGGGCTGGATAAAGTTTGCTTTATAAAAGCAAAGCGTCTTGAAACTGTTGCTGCTGGATTTAAACTAATGATAATTAATTATAACTTTACGGCTTTATAAAAATTCAAATTATGGCTTATAATTTATTAAAAGGCAAAAAGGGAATCATCTTTGGCGCTCTTAACGAACAATCTATCGCCTGGAAAGTAGCCCAGCGTGCGGTACAGGAAGGCGCTGAAATTGTATTAAGCAATGCCCCTATCGCTTTACGTATGGGCGAGCTTAATAAGCTTGCTGAAGAATGTAATGCGCCGGTTATAGGGGCTGATGTTACCAGCAGTGATGATCTTACTAACTTATTTAACAAAACACAGGAGCATTTTGGCGGCGGTGTTGATTTTGTTCTGCACTCTATTGGCATGAGTATTAACGTGCGCAAAAATATACCTTACACCGAAAATAATTATGACTTTACGCACAAGGGGCTTGATATTTCAGCATTGAGCCTGCACCGCGTATTGGCTACCGCCATGAAAATGGATGCAATAAATGAGTGGGGGTCAGTTATCGCGCTAAGCTATATAGCTGCTCAGCGCGTTGTGCCTGATTATAATGACATGGCTGATAACAAGGCTTACCTGGAAAGCATAGCCCGTAATTTTGGTTATTTTTATGGAAAGAAAAAGCATGTACGTATAAATACCGTATCCCAATCACCTACCCGTACAACTGCAGGTTCAGGTGTAAAGGGATTTGACGGTTTTATTAATTATGCAGAGAAGATGAGCCCGCTTGGTAACGCAGACGCCAACCAGTGTGCTGATTATTGTGTAACCCTGTTCTCTGACCTGACAAGGATGGTGACTATGCAAAACCTGTTTCATGACGGAGGGTTCTCCTATACCGGAATTTCACAGGATATAATTGCCCAGATGGAAAAATAAAGAAAAAATGCTTCCTCCCAGGTTGTAGAGGAATGCCTAATCCTAAAGTAGCGATACAGGATTAATAATCAATAAAAGTACAATATTCAAATAGCAACAAGTTTATTCTTGTTGCTATTTTTTGTTTTATAGGTTCTAATCTCGAATTCTTTTTGTTATGCATTTGTACAGATGCTCTCATATGGCAGGAATAATGAGGTCGTTCTTGTTGTAAAATAGGCATACTTTCAGCTACAATCTTCTTCCTTCATTTCTATGGCCTAAGAAACTGCTTTAGAAATAGGGGTGGTTTTTTTGCGAACAAGCAGAGAAAGCTTGCAATATATTAGGTCGAAGTTATTTAAACCTCAACCAGTGGGGCCTGTTTCTTCTAAAAATTAACTTGATACGTCGCTTTAATTAACTATTTAATAGGCAAAATGCGCCGGACTGTCGATTTTAACATTTGTTAACACGAACCTTTTGAACGTTTGCATCAGAAACAACGTTAGATATTTCAGCAAGCACATTTGGTAAGCACAAACCATGACTATTAAATAAATATTTCAATCCGAAAGCAAGATCTATGAACTCGTTTCTACGCATTAATCAATAAGTTTTTTATTAAAATCAAACATGAATAATCGTATGAAAAGGATCAGCAGCAATATATACCAGATCAACTTAGGCTGGGTCAACGTTTTTGTCATAGAAGATGATGGCCTGACCCTAATCGATACCGGTACCAAAGGGAGTATAGGAAAAATTTTCAGCGCAATTAAGAATGGGGGTAAAAACCCTTATGATATCAAACGGATCATCCTGACCCATGCACATCCGGATCATGCCGGAAGTGCCGAAGAGCTTAAGCGGATGTTAGGGGTCCCTGTAATGGCACACCGCGAGGATGCGAAGATTATGCGCTATGGCATTGCCTGCCGCAAAGAGATCTGCCTGACGCCCGGGCTGAAAAACTGGCTGATCTACGAGCTGGCCATCAAGCGCTCCGGCATCAATATTGAGCCGGTGGATATAGACGAACAGTTAAATG
>JAQBOY010000457.1 GCA_028287805.1 Mucilaginibacter sp. | reverse complement strand
CTACATTTAAGGTAAACTCATCGGCCGGAATAATACCGGTGCCGGTCATTAAAAAAGTACCGTTCGGGAAATCCATTTCTTTAAACAGGTAAGCTACCAGCTCGGTATGCTTGCGTTTCATCTGGTTGATGGAGATTTCCTCGGTAAAGGCCACCCGGGCGTTTCTTAAAATTGCAATACTGATCCGGGTATCCCGATCAATCGGTGTTTCACTGACATACAAACAGGGTCCGATGGCTGCCGCCCCGTTATAGGATTTGGCCTGCGGCAGGTACAGCGGGTTTTCGCCCTCAATATCCCTTGAGGACATGTCATTCCCGATGGTATACCCCTCAATGGTGCCTTCCGAACAGATAAACAGGGTAAGCTCCGGTTCGGGCACGTTCCATTTGGAATCCCGGCGGATGCGCACCGGGGCACCTGAGCCAACGGTACGATAAGCCGGCGCTTTAAAAAAAAGCTCGGGGCGTTCTGCATCATAAACACGGGCATAAAAATCACCGCCTTTGGCATCTTTGGATTCTTCTATGCGGGCCTCCCGGCTGCGGAAATAAGTAACCCCCGATGCCCAGACTTCCTGGCTGGAGATGGGTGCCAGCAGACTGGTCTGAACTGCCCCGGCTAATGCAGGGTCGGCCCTCAGGCTGTTGATTTCTTCCCTGATCTTCGCGAACAGATGCTGACGGTTGATAAACTTATCCCAGCTGGATTCCTTAGCAACAAAAAAACGCTCATTATCATTAATAATAATGCCTTGGTTGGTATTATAAATTTTCATTTTCAGGGCGTAAAATTTCCTTCAATAGTTTTTTGGCTATATAAAATTGTTCAGGAAAAGGGTAATTATAATTGGTTTATTATATTAAGTAATAAAAGTAATCTTTCTTACCTATAAAAAACTACCAATAAAAAACAGCGTTGAATTTTATACAAAAAAAGAAAGCAATTTTTATATATTTACCTTACTGCAATTTTGTTGCTACACCAATTAAGCCTCTTAATTATACTTAAATTTATGCTATTTGCATGAACCAGTTTCTATTACAACAAGGCCAATCAAAAGAGCTGGAGGCATTTCCTCATATCATAGAGTTTGCTTTAAAAAAAAACAATACGGTTCAGCTCAATTCATTAGATAAGGCAATTACAGATACTTTAAGGATATACTATATTATTGAGGGTAAGTTTGAATGGATAATAAACCAGCAGCACCATATGCTTTACCCCGGAGATATGGCGTTGATATTACCCGGCCAGGAACTTTGCGGCGAAAATTCTTTTTTAGACATAGGTACACTTTGCTGGATAAATATACATCTGGACAAATTGGATACCTCTGAAAAATTAATACCAGGAAAATGGAGCGGCTTATCAAAAAATGAAGCGCTTACTATAGGAAATATTTTACTGCTAAATAATGTACTGGTACTTTTAAAGGTTAAATCAGTAGCAGAAATATTTCAGGATATTGAAAGTGAGTTACATAACCAGGAAATAGGTTACCGCACCCGTGTAAATCAGTTAATTGATAGTTTATTAATTTTAATTACGCGGCAGTTAACCAGTCAAAATAATTCACACCGTGATTTTCCCCAAACATTTATGAAACTGGAACAGATGCTGCGTCAAAATCTGTCTCATCAATGGACAGTTGAAGAAATGGCTGCATTAGTAGGCCTGGGAACCACCGCTTTTACTGAAAAAGCAAAAAGCTATACTGGCTTTTCCCCTTTTAACTACCTGATAAATATACGTATATCAGAAGCTATCAAGCTATTAAAACGGCCCGATGTGAACGTTACTGATATTGCCTTAAATACCGGATTTTATTCATCGCAACATTTTTCAACCACTTTTAGAAAACTTACCGGCCATACACCCCGCGAGTTCAGAAAACTAAATATGCCTAATACTAAATAATTTCAAAAATGGAATGTGTTATCACCATCGAATTAGGAACAAATGCAACACGGGTTTTTGTGTTTGACCTTGCAGGTAATATGATTGGATTTACAAAAGGCTCCTATCCTACTTTTCATACACAACCTGATTATAGTGAGCAGGACCCGGAACAAATTTTCATAACCATGCTGTATGTTTTAAAAAACCTGCTGAACGAAAAAATATATCCGCAAGGGTATACCGTAGTTAGCATTGTATTTAGCGCATCAATGCATAGTTTATTACCTGTTGATAAAAACGGAGTTCCATTAGGCTATGCCATTACCTGGGCAGATACCCGGGGCCAAAAAGAGGCCAAAGAATTAAATAATTCTTTGTTGGGAAAAGATATATATAAGGCTACAGGTACGCCTATACATCCTATGTCGCCGCTGATTAAACTAACCTGGTTAAAAAACCATGACAAGGAAAAATTTGATCAAACAGATAAATTCTTATCTATAAAAAGCTATATCATACAGCAGCTTACCGGCGAATGTGTTATTGATTACAGCCTGGCATCGGCTACAGGGCTGTTAAATATTCATACTTTAGAGTGGGAGCCTGCTGCATTAAAACATGCAGGCATCACAGCTGATAAATTGCCCGCACTTGTACCTGTTTTTTATTCAAAATTCAAGTTACGCAAAGCTTACCAAACTTCATTAGGCCTATCAGCAAAAACAAAAATATTAATAGGCTCAAGCGATGGGTGTCTGGCTGCTTTAGGAGCTGGCATATGGGGTCAAAAGAAGGCAACCATAACTATTGAAGATAGCGGCGCAATAAGAATAGTGGGTAAAGATGTATTACAGGATGATCAGCAACGTTTTTTTAACTACGTGCTTACAAAAGATTATTTTATTTCGGGAGGCCCTACTAATAACGGCGGCGTTATTTTTGAATGGTTTGCTACTCAGTTTGGTGATTTTAAAAAGGCATTTGACCTTGAACATTGTATGGAGAGCCTGATTAATGAGGCTTCGAAAATTGCGGTAGGTGCGGAAGGCTTGCTATTTTTGCCGTATTTGCTGGGTGAGCGCGCACCTATTTGGAATGCTAATGCCAGGGGCGCTTATTTTGGATTAAATATAAAGCACGAACAAAAACATTTTATAAGGGCAACTATTGAAGGGATAATGTACGCCATGTACAGCATTTGCAAAACCCTGCTTGAACATCGTGAAATTGAAAGCTTATCTATAAACGGAAGCTTTGCTACCATCCCTTTTTGCGCGCAAATGATAGCTGATATTTTTAACAAACCTGTACAAATAAGTAAAAATACAGATAGTGCCGGCTTAGGTGCATTTTTATTAGGCGCAATAGAAATGGGTATTTATAAAGATATTGATGAAGCGGCACAAACTGTGGTACTAACTAATACTTATATGCCTAATTTACAAAATCACCAAATTTACATCAGGCACTTTGCCATTTTTGAAAGGTTAAGCACTAAATTATTTGATGAGTTTGAAGAAATTTCAAAACTACAGCAGAAATAGAAACGTCAACACTTATTTATTAGCCGGGTTAAGGAAATCATTATCAGTTAACCAATAAAAAAGGCTTCGCCGCCATGATTTGAGGGATTGTAATTTTGAATCCTGCGCCATGTGGAAACCATGGCCACCCTTTGCATAGATATGTACTTCGATAGGTACTTTAGCTTCCCTGTACTTTTGTAATAAACTAACTACAGGCACAGCGCAACAAGGGTCATCATCCGCGGCAAGCATAAACGCGGGTGGCGCATCAGACGGAATAGTTTCAGGAACCCCCAAAGGACCAGGATATATCATCATTAAAAAATTGGGTTTACCATTTAGCCTGTCAACCGGGTCAGCAGCCTGAACATTTCCTTTACCAGACTGAAAAGCGATTAAATTGGCAATTTCACCGCCTGCCGAAAATGCCATTAAGCCTATCCTGTTACTATCAATACCCCATTTAGCAGCATTGCTGCGCACTAAACGCATGGCCCTATAACCATCTTCCTTTCCATTTACTTCAATTTTGTAAGGCGAGTTGGTATCGCGTGCCAGCCTGTATTTTACTACAATGGCGGTAATGCCCAAAGTAGTTAAATATCTGGCAGGGTCATATCCTTCTGAATGAATAACCAATATACGGTGCCCTCCACCCGGTAAAATAACCACGGCAGCTCCGTTTGATTTACCTTTAGGTGGTGAAAATATGGTTATTGTAGGATTATGTACATTGCTGATATACTTATCCCCTTTTTCGGGTTCATTACGCCGTTTTTCAAAGCCAGGCGCCCCATTTGGCCATAAAGGCATAACCACAGAATCTGACTGGGCAAATACTATTGATGGCAATATCACTACCAAAATAATATAACTATTAAGAATAAGTTTCTTTAACATGGTATTAAAGCTTTAATAATTATTTAAGTTCAAAATCTGTCTTCAACCCTTCATCTGCATTTTTCCCTATCCATACATTGTACTTTCCGGGTTGGGTAATATATTGCAGCCGTTGGTTATAAAATGCAAGTTCATCCGCCGTTATTTCAAAAGTTACGGTTTCAGTTTGCCCCGGTTTTAAAACAACACGTTTAAATTCTTTTAGTTCTTTAACAGGGCGCACTATTTCGCCAACCAATTGCTGCACATAGCATTGAACTATTTCTGTTCCCGGTCTTGAACCTGTATTAGTGATTTTTGCTGTTATGGTTACAGGCTCATTTTTGCTGATAATCTTTTTGTTTATTTCAATATCCTTATAGCCAAACGTGGTATAAGTTAACCCATAGCCAAAAGTAAACTGGGGCGTATAACCTATATCAAGGTAACTGGAGGTATTTCCTAATGAGCTTTGCCATGCGCCTACAGGAATATCATTAATAGCCACATAACTTTCTTTGGTAGACGGGCGGCCCGTGTTGGTATGATTATAGTAAACAGGTATTTGTCCCGAAGTTTTGGGCCATGTAACCGGTAACCTACCGTTGGGTGATGCATCCCCGCAAAGCATATCTGTAATTGCGGGGCCACCCATTGTTCCGGGGTGCCAGGCCATTAAAACGGCGTTAACCTTATTTAAAATATTGCCTAAGGTAATAGGCCGGCCAGCCATAATAACTAACACAACAGGCTTCCCTGTTTTATAAAGCTCATTAATCAAATCCTCCTGGGCACCCGGTAAATTAATATTCGCCCTGCTATGCGCTTCGCCTGATAAAATGGCTTCCTCACCTGCAAAAAAAATAATTACATCAGACTTCCGTGCTGCCATCATCGCGGCTGCAAAACCTTTTTTAGTTAAATCACGGCTATAAGCCAGGCCCTGCGCGTAAAATATATTTTTTTCACCCCAATGTTTCCTCATGGCATCAAGGGGAGTTTTGGTGTCCTTGCTTTCTCCGTCAAAGGCCCACGTCCCTAACTGATCATGCGGAGCATCAGCCATCGGACCAATAACCGCTATTTTTTGTAAGGATTTATTCAAAGGCAAAACATTGTTATTATTTTTCAATAAAACAGCGCTTTCAATTGCTGCTTGTTTAGCTGCCTCAAGGTTTGATGCCGTTAATAATACCTGTGATACGGGAGGCTTGGTATATGGGTTATTAAAAAGACCAAGCCTGTATTTCATCCTCAGTATATTGCGTACCATATTATCCAGGTGCGCCATACTTACCTTTCCTTCAGTTACCAGTTTTTTTAAATTATTTTCATATGCTGTACTGGTCATTTCAATATCGACTCCGGCGTTTGCGGCCTTTTCAGCAGCATCAGTATCATCTGCCGCATAACCATGTGTTATCATTTCCGTTACCCCGTTCCAATCGCTTACCACTACACCATCATATTTCCAGTCGTTGCGTAATATGGTTTTAAGCAGCAATGAGTTGCCCGTTGCGGGAACGCCGTTTAAATCATTAAATGCCGACATAAAGGAAGCTATGCCCGCATCCTTTGCAGCTTTAAACGGTTTTAAATAAACGTTATATAATAAAGGCTCTGCAATATTGGCCGTATTATAATCTCTTCCCCCTTCTGATGCGCCATACCCAACAAAATGCTTCGCACACGCTGCCATACTTGACGGCGAGCTAAGATTGCCCTGAAAGCCTTTTACATAGGCCTTAGCCATAACTGCTGACAAGTACGGATCTTCTCCGGGTGATTCAGCTATCCGGCCCCAGCGCGGATCGCGGGCAATATCCAGCATGGGTGCAAATG
>JAQBOY010000456.1 GCA_028287805.1 Mucilaginibacter sp. | reverse complement strand
GGTATGCACCGGGAGCAGGTACTATGGCTATGGTAGAAAGCATTGTACGTGATGAGAAAAAAATGATCTCATGCGGTGTTTACTTAGATGGCGAATATGGACAAAAAGATATCTCCTTAGTTGTTCCGATAGTTATCGGCAAAAACGGTGTTGAAAAGATATTAGACTTTAAATTAACCGCTGATGAGCAAGCTGCTTTCAACAAAAGCGCTGATGCTGTACGCAATATGAACCAGGTATTGGTTGATAGTAAAGTTATCTAATAAAGTTATATTTTTTTTGAAAGGCTTTCATCAAATTGATGAAAGCCTTTTTTCGTTCTCGCAGGGTCTCTCATTGAGAACCCTTCTCTGCGAATGCCTCAACTAAACGCAGAGACCTACGAAAACATAAATTTGACTATATTATTAAGCTGAAAAGCTTAATATATTTTAGGTCGAAGTTACGCTATGCTAAACCTCGACCAGTACTAGCTTTATACTTTAAACTACTCGTATTATTTAATAAACAGCCCATCCGTCAACCCGCTATTTGCTACGGCCCCGCTCACTTTAAATTCAACGGGCTGTCCCAATAAAGTAGTTTGGGTATCAAAAGGTATTTTAATACCGCCGTTAACTTCACGATAATCTCGAAATTCATTTACGGTGCTTCCAGGGGTATCTGTTAACTGTTTAATTTTTAACCCGGTTTTGGTATCAAAATAACATTTTACCCGTACACCGTCAGGATGGGTTACGGTAACTAAATAAGCCAGCTGATCATTTACTACCTGCAATACGGGTGCTAACTCCAAACTATAACCACTTTTGGCATAATCCAGTTCAGGAAATGGCAGGAACCGGGCCTTTGTCTGGTTTCTGATCGTATGATCCATTACAACCGTACCGTTCATTTGTTGGATGGTTACACTGTCTGCATTAATTAAAATATGTGATACTACTACATTATTATAAGAAGGCGCTATAATATCCTGATAAAATTTATCAGGTGCTTTATATTTAGTGTTTACATTTACGTTAGTACCTTGTAATGATCCGGAAGAGAGGATATTCAAGTCGGTGATGCTTCGTAACTTATCAGCGCCGCCGATAGCATCCAGATAGGTTTTAACTACACTAGCCGCTGTAACACCCTGTGGAACCTGTAACCCACTTAATGAATTATTTTCTGGATTTATATCAGGCAACTGATGATCCGGATCAATAGTAACGGTAACTATTTTTGAGGTCGATTTATAGGCAAGGGTCCAGGTAGGGCCACGCTGCCATATTTCGGCAGGCAGTTTTACTATGCTGGTTTTGCCGTTTTCTTCTTTTACCGCAATAGTAACAGGCAATGCCATTTCTTCCAGATTCTCAATAGTGATCAATGCTCCCTGTTTAGGATCATTTTGATTATAATCGATACCCTTTATTGCCTGGTCAACTTTCCATGTAGTAAAAAACCATTCATGCCAAAACCAGCTCAGGTCCTCACCTGCCGCGTTATCCATAGAGTGGAAAAAATCCCATGGCGTTGGATGTTTAAATGCCCATCGTTTAATATAGGTGCGAAAAGCATAATCAAAACGCTCTTCTCCCAAAATTTGCTCGCGTAAAATAGTTAATCCTAAAGAAGGTTTTTCATAGGCAGCATAACCTAAATAATTGGCCTGTATAACATCAGGCGTGTTCATTATTGCTTCCGCATCAGGACTAAACATATCGGCTGCTGCTTTTTGCACATCAGCTTTTACAAAATATTCGCCTTTATTAAAAACTTTGGTATCCACCTTATTAATAAAGGTGTTAAAGCCTTCATCCATCCATGCATACTTCCGTTCGTTTGAGCCCACGATCATCGGGAACCAGTTATGCCCAAACTCATGATTGGTAACCTCCCATAACTCTCCTCCAGTGGATTTTCCACCACAAAAAACAATGCCGGGATATTCCATACCGCCCACTACGCCGGCTACATTGGTTGCAACCGGGTAAGTATATTCATACCATTTATTGGAATACAACTCAATAGCGCCCTTTACATATTCTGTTGAACGTCCCCATGCGCCGTTACCTTCGCTTTCAACCGGGTAAACAGATTGCGCCAATGCTTTTTTGCCGCTTGGTAAATTAATACGCGCTGCATCCCATAAAAAGGCTTTGGAAGCCGCCCATGATACGTCGCGTGAGTTTTTACAAAAGAAATGCCATGTCAAATTAGGTTTTTTTGGATAAGAATTAGAGCTGATAATATCCGTAGAATCGCGAATAGTAACCGTTTTATCACTGTTTTTGGCTGCTGCCAGGCGATTTATGGTAGTTGGTGTTAATACTTCTGCAGCGTTAAGTAATTCACCCGACCCTACCACAACCAAATTAGCCGGGGCGGTAATGCTATAATCAAAATTACCATACTCCAGGTAAAACTCCGAAGCGCCCATATACGGAATAACGTTCCATCCGGTAACATCATCATAAACTTCCATACGCGGATACCATTGCGCTATTTCATATACCCAGCCGTTTTTGGTGTGCTGGCGACCCATACGATCGGTTCCATATTCAGGCACATTAAACGCGTAATCAATTTTTATCTGTAGTTTGCTTCCGCCAGATTTTAAAGTATCCTTTAGCTTTATTTGTAAACGCGTATCTGTTACCAGGTAATCTACCTTTTCGGCCTGACCATTTTTTATTACATATACGCCTTTTATTTCATCGCCATTAGTAAAAGTTTTATTGGCAAAACGCCCCCCGGTAACCGGGCTGGTAGCCTCACCTCTTGAATCTTCGCGATAAATATTCTGATCGACCTGTAGCCATAAAAAAGACAATCCATCAGGACTATTATTGGTATAGGTAATTAACGATGTACCGCTAACCCTATGCTGCGCGGTATCCAGCGTAACATTTAGTTTATAATCAGCCCGGTTTTGCCAGTATTTTGAACCGGGAGTACCCGCGGCGGTCCTGAGTTCATTGCCTTTATCGGGATAAAATAATGGTGTAAAAACTTTGTGTTGATCATATTTAACCGATGGCTGGTCGGTATTTTGCGCCTGCGCGTTGTGTAGGCCTGATGCCAAAAATAAGACAATAATAATTTTACAAAACTTCATGTATAAGACTTTATTTTATTAAGAAATAACGGTGTAAATTATAAAAAAATATGTAATGTCATTATTACATACTTACCTGCGACATTTACACCTTTATAACATGCAATTAGCGATCAGCCCCGTCCACCCGGTTTGATGTGATGCCCCCAGCCCTTTACCGTTATCGCCATCGAAATACTCATGAAACAGTAAATGATCCTTAAAAAACGGATCCATCTGCATTTTGATGCAATGGCCAAATACCGGCCTTTGGCTATTTTCATTTAGCAGGAATATTTTTGATATCCGCCTGTATATTTCATCGCCTACTTCTTTCAGGTTCATAAAATTACCCGATCCGGTTGGACATTCTATTTTAAAGTTATCACCATAATATTGATAAAAGCGGTACAAGCTTTCAATGATCATATAGTTTACCGGCATCCAGATAGGGCCACGCCAGTTACTATTACCGCCAAATAAACCACTGTCACTCTCGGCCGGTGTATATTTCATATTAAGTTCCATTCCATTAACTTTTACATAGTATGGATTATTTAAATGATACCTGGACACAGAACGAATACCGTACGGACTTAAAAATTCGTTCTCATCCAACATATATTTTAACAGCGATTTCATGCGGTAACCACGCAGTAAGCTTATTAAATGTTTACCGTTACTGCTTTTCTCGTTCCAGCGTGATACCAGTGAAGCCAGGTCTGGCCGGGTATCGGAAAACCATTTCATCCGGTCTCTAAATATGGGGTTATTCAGGATATCCGTTTCATCCAGCACTTCGGTTGCAAATAAAGGGATCAAGCCTACAATGCTTCTCACCCGCATTTTTTCGGTACTGTTATCGGCTAAACGTAACTGATCATAAAAAAAACCGTCGGCATCGTCCCAAAGTCCCTGGCTATCCGCACCCATACTTGCCATGGCCCCTGCTATGTATATGAAATGTTCAAAAAATTTAGAAGCGATATCCTGATACGCTTTATTATTTATGGCCAGTTCGGCGGCTATACGTAATAAATTGAGTGAATACATAGCCATCCAACCGGTGCCATCTACCTGCTCCAGGTGTTCACCCAAGGGCAATTGTGTGTTCCGGTCAAATACACCTATATTATCCAATCCTAAAAAGCCGCCTTCAAATATATTTTTACCTGATGCATCTTTGCGGTTTACCCACCAGGTAAAATTGAGCATCAACTTATGGAATACCCGCTCTAAAAAATAAGTATCGCCCTTGCCATCATTGGCTTCCTTATCCTGGTTATATATTTTCCAGGTTGCCATAGCATGTACCGGCGGATTGGCATCGCCAAATGCCCATTCATAAGC
>JAQBOY010000451.1 GCA_028287805.1 Mucilaginibacter sp. | reverse complement strand
TGTTGGCTTTACATTTTTCCATATCACCGGCCCATAAAGTAGTATTCTGTATCTTATAGCCTGTAGCAGGATCTTTTATAGCACGGCCAACACTCCATGGTTGTAGTCCCTGCATTCTCATTAACATCGCTTGAAACTCCGGCGTTCCGTTTGCTCTCCAGGTTGGATCAACCCCTCCTATTAAAGTAGCCTGGTATTTTCCCGGAGCCAGGAGAAAATCAATTACACGATTCATATAATCAGGCTGGGATGCCAGGCGATCCGGAAAAAACCCCCATATCAGCAGTACGGGCTTGCCGTTATGGTGCATATAACGGGGGTCAGTCGCCACACCTTCGTCAACCATTTTTTTCCATTGGTTAACTATAATATTATAAACATCGCTTTTAGATGTTTTAGGCCCAAATCCGCTCATATCCCACATAAATGCCCATGTGCGCCCGGTGGTAGTGGCAGCGGCCTTTACATTTCGCATTATGGTAAGCAGGCCGGTAGTATCATTTTCTTGCCTGCCACCTGCAAAATGATCACAAAATTCAGATAACCATACGCCATCAATACCGTATTGTTTCATCCATTGAAAATGGCGCAATACCGTTTTAGGGTTTTGGGCACTGTATAAAGATGCCTGGCTGCCATCGGGGTAAGTGAATCCGGGTACAGGGTGTTTTTCCCCCGGCGTAAGCTCACTCATATCTGGCCAGGTATCAAAACCGGGCCTTGTTAAATTAGCGTTAAACAAATGCGACCACCCTTTATCATCTTTAGGGTTATCGCCGGGTGTACGGAACCATCCCTGGTAACCTGCCATTATTTTGTTGGTCATTGTAGTAGCATCTACCACATTTTGCGCCCGCAGTTGTAAAGAAAAAGCAGTGAGCAGCAATGCTGACATACATTTTATTAAAAATGCAGATCCGCTTTTAGGAGTTTTTTCAAAGCGGAATTGCCATAAGTTTTGAGGTAACATATATGATTTGGTTTTAGCTTTTACGTTGTTTTTACCGTGGTATTTATTGTTCTATAATTTGCCAGCGCAAATTATCCTGCCCGGCGGCATCAGCTGTTTGTATTACAGGCGAACTTGCAGTAGTAGAGTTATTGCTGCTCAATGCTTCTTGAGTTGCTTTACTAATTATTCTGCAATTACCTGTGCCGTCCCATTCCAGGTGCCATTTGGTGTTATCAACGTTTGAATCGGATGCCTGTGCTACCGGTTCATTGGCTGCACCAGCACTAAGCACTTTGCCTGACGACCTGTTTTTTATTTTAAAATACCCGTTACCGTCAAATATAAGCTGCCATTCCGCACCGTCTCCGGCAAACTGTATTACGGCGTTTTTAGCCGCTTTACCATTGCTGTGAAGCACTAATCCACTGGCTTTATTTTTAATTGTATAGCTTTTATTTAAATCAAAAGGCGATATAGGAATGGGGAAAGTAATGGGTGTTTTGTTTTTCAGCATTTTTGAGGCGGTACCTATCAGGCGTAAATAATAATCGTTGGTTGAGCCTTCATAGGTCAGGAATGCGGCCTGCACAGGTGGCTTACTGGTTACCTTAAATATTTGCGTCCCTTCATTAATCTCATCATACATGGCAATAAATGCGCTGTTGATTGTTCCAGTTTTAGAAACATTAACAAATTGCTCCCAAAGGTAGTTGCCATTGCGGCGTGGTACAGATGGCAGTGCGGGAGGTATAGGCGGCGGCCCTGCTATGTGTGTACCTGAGTTAATTACAGGCATGAAGGCCACATTGTTAGCTTTGCATTTTGCCATATCTTCTGTCCATTCATCCATAAAAGAAACCTGGTAACCCGTTTTGGGGTCTTTAACCCTGCGTCCAACACTCCATGGCTGCAATGCGGCTGCCCTCATTAACATAGCCTGAAATTCGGGTGTGCCCTGTCTCCATTTGTTATCAACGCCAACAACTAAGGTACACTGGTATTTTCCTGGAGCCAGAATAAAGTCTAAAACAGGTGTCATATAATCGGGCTGTGATGCAGGCCGGCTGGGGAAAAACCCCCATATTAACAATACAGGCTTACCATTTTGGTGCATATAGCGCGGATCGCTGGTAACACCTTCATCAACCATTTTTTTCCAATAGTTTATGATAATATTGTAAACATCTTCTTTTGATGTCTTAGCGTTAAATGAGCTCATATCCCACATAAATGCCCAGGTACGCCCTGTAGCTGTGGCAGCGGACCTCACGTTTCGCATTATAGTAAGCATGGCTGTATCGCTCTTTCCCGGTTGGCGGAAACTACCGCAAAACTCAGATAGCCATACACCATCAATACCATATTGTTTCATCCACTGAAAATGCCGTAATACCGATTTAGGATTTTGGGCGCTGTACATGGAAGCCTGGCTTCCGTCGGGATAGGTAAATCCAGGAACAGGAGTTTTTTCATCTGCGCCATACTCACTTAAATCAGGCCAGGTGTCAATAGCTAAATGGGCCGGAGTAAGCACAGGGTTATCAGCAGGTGTATTGAATACATGAGCCCAGCTTTTGCTGCCCGGCCGGTCGCCGGGTGTGCGGAACCATCCCTGGTAGCCTGCCATTATTTTATTATTCATAGTGGTAGCGTCTACCACATCCTGTGCCTTAAGCCGGGATATGAATGCTGCAAACACCAGCAGCATCACAACTCCCCGTTTAAAAAATGCAAAACGGTTTTGCTGTAAAAATTGAAGTGACATATTTTATGGTTATTTAATTGGTTATAATTTATAACGCTGAAATTACTCCGGCCGGTTTGCCTGAAGTTTACCAAAAACGTAATTTGGATTTTTACCCATCACTACAGTAAGCTTACCGCCGTTAACAATATCCTGATGAAGTATGTAGCTGTTTTTATACGGCTTACCATTCAGGGCCATGCTTTGTATGTAAATATTTTCTGGGCTGTTATTAATAGTTTCTACAGTAAACTTCTTGCCATTCTCCAAATTTAAGGTAGCCTTATCAAATAAAGGGCTTCCCATAACGTAAGCGCCTGAAGCAGGTAAAACAGGATAAAAGCCCATTGATGAAAACACGTACCAGGCCGACATTTGCCCGCAATCCTCATTACCAATAATTCCATCAGGTATCGCCTTGTAAAAATCCTTCATAATGAACCGTACCTTTTCGGCGGTTTTCCATTGCTCGCCTGTGTAGGTATATAAATAAGTAATATGATGGCTTGGCTCATTACCGTGCGCATACTGCCCTATTAGTCCGGTTAAATCACCAAGTCCGCCTTCTTCAGTATAATTAAGCTTAAAAAACTCGTCAAGCCTGTCATTAAATGATTTTTCACCACCCAACAGGGAAACCAATCCCGGTACATCCTGCGGTACAAGCCAAAGGTATTGCCAGGCGTTTCCCTCGGCATATAAATTGTTTTTGCTTTTCAGCGGATCAAATCCGGGAGACCAGTTGCCATCTGATAGTTTACCTTTAAAAAACTTATCCGAAGGGTCAAAGTATAGTTTATAATTTTCGGCACGCTTTTTAAAATAATTGTAATCATCCGTTTTACCCAGTTTTTTAGCCATTAATGCCGTACTGCCATCACTTATAGCATATTCAAGCGCTTTAGCAACCGGGCGGCTTTGTTTATCAGTAGGTATAGGCTTAAATTTTTTCACATAAACCATTCCCAATGAATCAGACATAGCTGTATTTTTTACTGCTTCATAAGCTTTTTCCACATCAAACCCTTTTATGCCTTTCAGGTAAGCTTCGTCCACCACCTGCATGCTGCTTATACCTACCATAGTGCCGGTTTCATTACCCATTAAATGCCATATAGGTAACTTACCCTGTTGCTGATAGATAGCCAGCATGGTATTGATCATGTCGGCTGTTCTTTTGGGTTGCGTAAGGATGTAAAGCGGGTTATCGGCACGATAAGTATCCCATAGCGAAAAAACGGTATAATTAGTAAACGGAGCGTTAGTATATACTTTTTTATCCGCACCACGATAATCACCATTATGATCATTAAACATTGCCGGATTAATCATAGTGTGATATAAAGCAGTATAAAAAATTCGTTTGTTGGTCAAATTCTTTGTCTGTACATCAATTTTTGAAAGTTCTTTATTCCATTTTGCATCAGCCGCCTGTACTGTTTTCTGAAAATCCCATGCGGGTATCTCGGCATTAATATTGGCTAACGCGTTAGCTGAGCTTACCGGTGAAATACCGACTTTTAATTGCAGATTTGAAGGCGCATTAGCAAAACTTACCAGTCCTTTTATACCGGTGCCTTTACCGCTGGTGCCATCCAATAGCTTATTACCATCATATACACTTAATTTAGGAAGAGGTTGGGATGAACGTATAGCAAAGAACAGCCATTGATTTTTTGCCCAGCCACTTGAATAGCGATAGCCTTCCAATGTATACTCATCTACTTGTTTAATATAGGTATCCGTACTCCTGTCATTGATGCCTTCTTTTAAATCAATAATAACATGCGCTTCCTTTCCTGCCGGGAAATGGTATTGATGAAAAGCAACCCTTTCGGTCGCGGTTAATTCAACGTTAATACCATAATCGTCCAGCTTAACTGAATAATAGCCGGGGCGTACTTTTTCATTTTTATGGGAATAACGGGAAGCATAGCCGCTGCCCGGAGTCTTTTCAACACCTTTATCTGTTTTAATCGCTCCTGTATAAGGCATAATCAGCACATCTGAAAGATCACCGATACCTGTACCGCTTAAATGCGTTTGCGAAAAACCAATTAAAACACTATCACCGTAGTTATAGCCTGAGCACCAGTCCCACCCTTTATAAAAGTTTTCGGGCCCAACCTGTACCGCCCCGAAAGGAACGCTTGCGCCTACAAATACGTGACCATGGCCGCCCGAACCAATGTATGGATCAACGTAAGATGTTAAATGCGGGGCAACATGATTTTGCGCATTACTAACATTATAAGTAACAAAAAAAATTAAAATAGCAAAAAAGCAAAAAGCTGTACTTTTTTTTCGATAAGCAGGTTTCATAATTGGTTTAAAATTTATGGTTCAGACACTTTTTATAGCATCTCATTTGCAAATCAAATTTTAAATCTTAATTACTGATTAATAAATGGTTAATAGCCAGTATTATTTCAAATTTATTTGAGCCCTGCTATATAACAGGGCTTACTATACATAAGAAATTCATAATTAACACTTACATTGTTTTTGAAATGCTCTTGTATTTTGATGTTAAAATTATTTGGTGAATATTTTTAACATCAGATGGATTAAAAGAAAAAGAAATTACTTTTTGTTTGCCTGGTGCAAGTTCATAATGATGCACTTTGCCTGCTTGCACGCCACCGGCAAACAGCGTAATTTTACCTGCATCAGTTAAATTACCCACATTCATTACGTTTGCATTTATTTCTTGCTTTTTGGTGACAGGATTTTCCTTTATGCCTAAAAACGAAATTTTAAAATCCGCCTTAAAAGATTTTTTATAATCTATTTCTCCATTAACACCATTTGAAGAACTTTTAAAACCCACACTATTTTTAATATTATCTGCGGCAATATAGTCAGGGCTTTTACCGCCAACCATAATTTTAAAAGTTCCCGGCTCCACTACCCTGTCCATCTGATCATTAAGCAATGAAAGCTGGTAAGGAGTAAGTGTAAAAGACACTTTTTTTGATTCCCCTGGTTCCAGCGTAATACGTTCAAAATCCTTTAATTCCATCACACGTGTTTTTACAGTAGCGTACATATCCGTAACATATAACTGAACAGACTCATCTCCTTTTAACTTACCTGTATTAGTCACTGTTGCAGCAACATTTACAGTACCATCTTCATTTATAGCTGTTTTAAGATCTGAATAATTAAATGTGGTATAACTTAAGCCATATCCAAAAGAATAAAGTGGATAGTAGGGCATATCTACATAATTATAGCCCCTGCCGGATGTTTTGAAATTGTAATATAGTGGCAATTGGCCAACATTTTGTGGAAATGTCATAGGTAATCGTCCTGCCGGGTTATAATCACCAAATAACACATCTGCCGCAGCAAGGCCGCCTTCTTGTCCGGATAACCAATTTACCAGGATAGCTTTACAATGTTTGGAGGCGTATGACAAATTATATGGGCGGCCACTTTGCAATATCAGTACAACAGGCTTACCTGTTGCGCAAACAGCTTCCAGTAATTTTTCCTGATTACCGGGTAATATAAGGGTCGCATAATCATTTCCTTCACCCGATGTTTTTTTAACGCCTTTGATTCCTTCACTTGTTGAACAGTCACCTAAAACCATTACCACCACATCTGCCTTTAAAGCTGCCGATACCGCCTTGTCCAGGTCGAAATTATCCGTAGATATAAAATCACATCCTTTTTCATAAATAACTTTTGTACTGTCATTAATGCTCTTTTTTATACCTGAAAGAACGGATATCAACTGGCCCGGCTGTAATTTTGCTGTATAATCACCGGGTTGCAGGTCATCTGCTCCCGGACCAATAACAGCTATTTTTTTTCCGGATTTAGACAAGGGCAATATATTTTCCTTGTTCTCTAATAAAACTATGGCCTCTTGCGCCGCTTTACGTGCAATTGCTTTATGTGCAGGGCTGTTCCAGCCAGGATATATTTTATTCCAGTCTAATGGCTTGGAAAACTTAGTATCAAAAAAGCCATTTCTGAACATGGTGCTCAATAATGTGCGGCATACATTATTCAAATCATCCATATTAATTTCTCCGTTTTTAACGGCAGCAATCACAGTTTTATCAGTATAAGTATCGCCACAGTTGGTACATACCCCAGCCGCCAGCGCCTCCTTAGCCGCGTCAA
>JAQBOY010000434.1 GCA_028287805.1 Mucilaginibacter sp. | reverse complement strand
GGAAATTATTCCTCATGGCTGGATCAGAAAGCCAAACGTTTAGCACAGGAAGATAAAACTGAAAGCAAGCGTCAGAAAACCCTGGAGCGTGAGCTGGAATGGGTACGCATGGGGCCTAAAGGCCGTCATGCTAAATCAAAGGCCCGCTTATCCAACTATGATAAATTAGCATCAGAGGAAACTAAGGAAAGGGAAGAAAAATTGGAGCTGTTTATTCCGCCTGGCCCGCGTTTGGGTAATGTGGTGATTGAGGCTAATGGTGTAAGCAAAAGCTATGGCGATAAACTGCTGTTTGATAACCTGAGCTTTAGTTTACCGCCGGCAGGAATTGTAGGTATTATTGGCCCTAACGGTGCGGGTAAAACTACGCTGTTCCGCCTCATTACCGGTCAGGATAAACCTGATGCAGGTACCTTTCGTGTAGGTGAAACAGTTTCCCTTGGTTATGTCGACCAAATGCATGATGACCTGGATCCTAATAAATCTGTTTGGGAAAATATTACCAACGGACAGGAAACCATCCTGGTGGGCAACCGGCCTATTAACTCAAGGGCTTATGTATCCCGCTTTAACTTTAATGGTGCCGATCAGCAAAAAAAGGTAGCTGTTTTATCCGGCGGCGAACGCAACCGGGTACATTTATCTATTACGCTGAAAAAAGGATCGAACGTATTATTGCTGGATGAGCCTACCAATGACATCGACGTAAATACGTTGCGTGCCCTGGAAGAAGCATTGGAAAACTTTGGCGGCTGTGCCGTGGTAATTAGTCACGACAGGTGGTTTTTGGATCGGATCTGTACACATATCCTGGCTTTTGAAGGCAACTCGCAGGTTTACTTTTTTGAGGGCAACTATTCTGATTATGAAGAAAATCGCAAAAAACGGTTAGGCGATGTTGGCCCGAAGAGAATAAAATATAAGAAATTGACAGTGTAAACGCCTAAAATCTGTCTTTAAGCAGTTGCCCGGCTCTATCGGGCGACTGCTATTTCACCCTATCTTATTGTTAAGGCCTGAGGCCTTGTAATATTCATCACCCGGCAGAGCCAGGCGATTGCGGGTATAAAAAGTTAACGTAAACTATATTAAGTTTTTGTTAAACCGAACTTTCTAATTGAGCAATCTGTATTTTTGGATTGGTTCAACTATGAAAGTCATGAAGAAAAAACTACTTTTTATTACCGCTTCAATTTTAATTTTCGCTATTCACGCCAATGCGCAAACGCCGGGCAAAATACAGCAAACCGGGCAGGTATTACTGCCTAACGGCTGGAAATTAAGTCCGGCAGGAACTTATCTGCCATTGGGCGATCTGCCTTTAAATATCCAACTTTCCGCATCCGGCAAATTACTGGCCGTTACCAACAATGGGCAGAGTACGCAATCCATTCAATTGATAGACCCGGTAAGTGAAAAGCTGCTGGATGAAAAGATAGTAGGAAAATCATGGTATGGCCTGGCTTTTAGCCATGATGAAAAAAAGCTATATGCATCGGGTGGTAATGATAACTGGATCATGGTGTTCCCTATCCAAAATAATAAAATAGGTAAAGCTGATACCATTAAATTAGGTCTTCCATGGCCAAAAGGCAAAATTTGTGCAACAGGCATAACTGTAAATAAAAGCAATACCGTTTTATATACCGTAACTAAGGAAGACAGCACACTGTATGTGATTGACCCTAATAGCCGCCAAATTTTGAAACGCGTTAAATTAGCTGCCGAAGCCTATAGCTGCATCCTTTCCCCTGATGAAAAAACATTGTATATTTCCATTTGGGGTGGCGAGCAGGTAGCCTGCTACAATACCGTAACCGGAACTATTAATAGTATAAAAGTTGGCAGTCACCCCAATGAGTTATTATTGAATAAAAAAGGCACCTGCTTATTTGCAGCCAATGCCAATGACAACTCGGTGTCAATTATTAATACCAATACTCATAAAACAATTGAAGTTATTTCTACAGCGCTGTATCCAACCAAATTAACCGGTTCAACCACTAACGGACTGGCATTATCCCCTGATGAAAAAACGCTGTATATCGCCAATGCGGATAATAACTGTTTGGCGGTTTTTGATGTAAGCAAGCCAGGCAATAGCCAAAGTAAAGGTTTTATCCCCGTGGGCTGGTATCCAACCAATGTAAAAACATTGGGCAATAAAATACTGGTAGCTAATGGCAAAGGTTTTAAATCTATGGCGAACCCTAAAGGACCGCAGCCTGTAAGCAAAACAGATAACAGTGGTTATCAAAAGAGCCCTGTAAACAGCAGGGAGCAATATATAGGCGGTTTGTTTAAAGGCACGCTATCCTTTATTCAAGTGCCTGATATGATACAGCTAAAAGCTTATACCAAACAGGTGTATGCCAATACGCCTTTTAATAATAAAATAGCGCAGGAAGCCGCGGGTGAGGCCGGCAATCCTATTCCCCGCAACCGTTCAGAAAAATCGCCTATTAAATATGTGTTTTATATCATTAAGGAAAACCGCACTTACGATCAGGTTTTAGGCGATATTCCTAAGGGTAACGGCGATAGTTCACTTTGTATTTTTGGAAATAAGGTTACGCCAAACGAACATGCTATAGCCAATGAGTTTGCCTTATTGGATAATTTTTATGTAGATGCCGAAGTAAGCGCTGATGGCCATAACTGGAGCACGGCTGCTTATTCTACCGACTTTATAGAAAAAACATGGCCAACCAGTTATGGTGGCCGCGGGGGTAATTATGATTCGGAAGGTGAGCGTAAAATTGGCGACCCTAAGGATGGTTATATTTGGGATTACTGCAAGAGGGCAGGTGTTACCTACCGTACTTATGGTGAGTTTGCTGCGAACGGCAAAGCCAGTATTAAATCATTACAAGGCCATCTTTGTCCGCAATCGCCGGGATTTGACCTGAGTATCACTGATGTTAAACGGGAAGAAATCTGGGCTCATGATTTTGATTCATTGCTTCGTATTAATCAGGTACCCCGTTTCAATTCTGTTCGTTTAGGTAACGATCATACCAGTGGGCAAAAAAAAGGGGCTATATCGCCTATAGCTGCTGTAGCAGATAATGACCAGAGCGTAGGTATGCTGATCGATCATCTTTCAAAAAGTTCTATCTGGAAAGAATCTGTTGTATTTGTGCTGGAGGATGATGCCCAAAATGGCCCTGACCATATTGATGCACACCGCTCGCCACTATACATTGCCGGGCCCTATGTAAAACGTAATGCAGCCATACATGATATGTATTCCACATCGGGCGTATTACGGACCATTGAACTGATCCTTGGTTTGCCACCTATGAGCCAATATGATGCCGCGGCGCTGCCTTTATATAATTGTTTTACTAACAAAGCCGACCTAACACCTTATATGGCAAAGCCTGCGCAGGTTAATTTACAACAACGCAATGTGGCTGTAAATGAAAGCAGTAAGCGTTCTTCCTTATTTAACTTTGCAAAGGAAGATAAAGTGCCCGATCTGGATTTGAACCAGGTAATATGGAAATATGTAAAAGGTGAAAACTCTGTAATGCCGGCACCAAAACGAAGCGCGTTTGTAATATTAGAACAAAAAAAGAAACAGGATGTTGATTGATGTGTTGTTAGTTGATTAAGTTAATTAAGTAAGTGGTTGATTGAGTTTAAATTCCTTTATTTGATCATTAATTCCAATCAACCAAAAACTAAGCCCTTATAATGACAATTATACAGAACGACCATTACAAAATAGCAATACGCACGCAAGGTGGCGAGCTTACTTCTTTTTATAGTAAATCTACCGGAATTGAGCATTTATGGCAAGCTGATACTGATATATGGCCCTGGTATGCACCTACCCTTTTCCCAATAGTTGGCGCGCTTAATAACAATCAGTTATGGGTTGATGGTCAAGCCTATCCTATGGCAAGACATGGCTTTAACCGCCAGTCGGAATTACTTTTATTAGAATCTGATGCGCAATCTGCCAAATTTTCCCTGCCTTATTGCGAAAAAACGTTAGAAGTATATCCTTATAAATTTGACTTCCAAATACATTACGACCTCATAGATACTGCGTTGCGGGTAACTTATAAGGTGATTAATCTTGACAAAAAAGACATTTATTTTTCTGTTGGCGGCCATCCCGGTTTTAATGTGCCTTTTAATAAAGGAGAGCAATATGAAGATTATTACCTGGAATTTGAAGCAGAAGAAAAATTATATGCGCATTTGCTATCATCAGAAGGCACTTTTACCGGTGAAACACAGTTAGTGCAGATGGATGGAAATAAACTGCCTCTAAACCGCGATCTTTTTATAAATGACGCGCTGGTTTTTAAAAATATGAAGTCGCGCATGGTAACTATAAAAAGCACCAAACATGACCAATCGCTGTCTGTAGAATTCCCGCACTTTAATTACTTAGGCATATGGGCAAAAACCGGTGGTGATTTTATATGCATTGAACCCTGGTTAGGCTGTGCGGATACACAAGGCAAACAAACAGATATCAGTCAAAAAGAAGGCATACAAAAACTAAATGTAGGCCATGTTTTTGAGTCGGCTTTTTTTATAAGTTTATAACCATTACTATTGATAAGTTAATATGATCAGCCGGATGAACGGTAGGTTAATATTAGCCGATTTTCAATATGCCGGAGTCAATTGGTGTTTTTAAAAAAACAAGAATAGCCCCCACTCCCAGTGGCTTTTTGCATTTGGGTAATGTATTATCATTTGCCCTAACTGCCGCTATAGCACAAAAAACCGGGGCAAAAATATTGCTCAGGATAGATGACCTGGACAGGGAAAGAGTAAACAAGCTATATGTGCAGGATATTTTTGACACGCTGAATTTTTTGGAGATCCCATGGGATGAAGGCCCCCGTAACCTGCATGAATATGAAAGCATTTATTCGCAACAGCACCGGATGGCTATTTATCAGGCCGCGCTGCAACAATTAAAGGAAAGCGGAGAGGTATTTGCCTGCCAATGTTCAAGAGCTCAAATACATAACCAAAACGCCGATGATATTTACCCGGGTACTTGCCGTAATCAGCAGATACCATTTGAAACTCCGGATACTGCCTGGCGGTTGCATACCGGGGATAAAAGGGAATTATTGATCAATACACTGAATGACGGGCTGGTTAAAACATCGCTGCCGGTTGTTATGCAGGATTTTATAGTTAAAAAGAAGGATGGAAATCCGTCCTATCAACTGGCTTCTGTAATTGATGATCTGTTTTTTGGTGTCGACCTGGTAGTAAGAGGGGAAGATCTTTGGCCTTCAACCCAGGCGCAGCATTACCTGGCCCTGTCTTTACAGCAAGCATACTTTCAACAAATCACATTTCATCATCATTCGCTGTTAATGGAACCCTCCGATAAAAAGCTGTCTAAATCAGCCGGGGCCACATCTGTACATTATCTGCGTGAGCAAGGCAAAAAACCTGCTGAAATTTATTCAGCAATTGCCCGCATAAAAGGGAATAATGAACCCATTAATAACTGGCAACAATTGGCAGCATTGCTAATTAACTAAGCCGGAAAAGAATGACAGCCATGTGCTGCATTTTATAGATAATATCTTTTATACTTTATTGCTTGCAATAATTCACCTACATTTATTCATATATGGAAAATGCTTTAATTACTGGCGCAACAAAAGGCATGGGCCGTTCAATTGCCATTGCTTTTGCTAAGGAAGGAATAAACCTGGCAATTTGTTCGAGAAGTATAAATGACCTAGCTGATTTTAAAAATGAACTACACCAAATTAACCCGGCTATAAAGGTTTTTACAGCAGTTGCAGATGGCAGCAACAAGGCAGAGCTATTACAATTTGCCGCATCGGCTGAGCAGGAATTAGGCTTTATCAGCATTGTTGTAAACAATTTAGGGATGTATGCCTATTCCAGCATATTAGACGAGCAGGAAGATGCTTTTGAAAAAATGGTCAACACCAATTTGATGCCGGCCTATCAGCTATACCGTTACTTTGGTAAAAAAATGATAGCTGCAAAGCATGGTCATATTTTTAATATCTGCTCGGTAGCGGCATTAAACCCAATTGCCGAGGCTGGTACCTATAGTGTAACAAAAGTAGCGCTATTGGGTCTAAATAAGGTAATGAGGCTTGAAATGCAGGCGCATGGCGTAAAGGTTACCGCTATCATTCCCGGATCAACATTAACCGATTCATGGAAAGGTATAGCAGTTGAAAAAGATACAATGGTATCACCCGAAGACATTGCGTCGGCTATAATCAACATTTATAAAATTAGCCCCGGGGCTAATGTTGACGAAATGATTATAAAGCCGGCACCGGGACAGTTATAAAAAAATTAAATAATATAAATCATGGAAAAAAGACTGTATAGAGACGAACAGCACAAGATGATTGGTGGTGTTTGCGCAGGATTAGCCGATTACTTTAATATTGATGTAACCATCATACGCATCCTGTTTTTTGCTACACTGATATTAAAAGGGGGAGGTTTATTACTGTATATTATTTTATGGATATGCCTGCCTAAAAAAAGCACAATTTTTACCGATCCAACAGTTGATTATACGGTACCTCCCAACCCGTTTGGGAATGTACCTCCACAAAACCCAGGCGGTCCTTTTGTACCTCCCGTACCTCGTCACAAGTCAAACGGAAGTGTAATAGCAGGAGCTATATTGATTATTATAGGCTCCTTTTGCCTGATAGATGAATTTAACATTATACCCGATATTGATTTTGAAAACTTATGGCCGGTAATATTGGTTTTAGTGGGCATTGTACTCATATTTTCCCGAACCAAAAAACAACCTTGGGAAAATGCTAACTGGAATCAAGCTGACAAGAAAGAAGAAACACCCGAAAATAATGATAATCCCCCAACGCTATAGATTATGAGAAACGACAGACTTGTGCCAGGTTTGATCCTGGTAATGATAGGCGGAATATTCCTGCTGCATAATTACGGCTATATTCATTTCCACTGGATGAATTTTGTTTACCTGTGGCCAATATTTATTGTAATAGGTGGGGTTAACCTCATCTTTGCACATAACAGGTCCCCATGGGCAACCATTATAAAAGTGGCTGTAGTTGTTATAGGATTCGGCCTGTTGGTTTTTGGTAATTTTGGTAACCGTGAAGGCTTTTGGCCGCACGGTTATTACAGCTTTCGTGGTAATGACAATATTGACGACGAGGATAATAGCGACGATTCAAGCCAGCATAATATAGTTAAGGTAGAAGGTAACAGTTTTTTTAATCAACCTTATACTACAGATGCGCGTATTGTACGACTTAACGTTAGAGGAGGCGGCACTACCTACAATTTAAGCGATACTACCAACCAGTTGTTTAGCGCTGCTACTAAAGAATTTATGGGCAGGTACGATTTTTCCCATCGTAAAGAAGATTCAGTTTATGTGCTTGATTTTAGCATGAAAAAAAATCACATGCGTGGTTTTCATTGGAATAGTCAAAAATCAAACGCTGCCACTTTTAAACTGAATGTAAACCCCGAATGGGAAATTAATGTAGAAACAGGTGCTACCAAGCTGAATTTCGACCTTTCAAAATTCAAAATTAAATCGCTTAAGTTAAGCGGCGGGGCAGCATCATTTGATGTAAAGCTGGGCCAGCCTTTAGCGGCTACAAATGTTGAAATTTCAACAGGCATATCAGAGGTTAATATTGATATTCCTCAAAATGCCGCATGCCGTATTCAAACAGATTCCGGCTTATCATCTAACCAGTTTGATGGTTTTAATAAAAAAGATGATAATAATTATGAAACCGCAAATTTTGTTTCAGCAAAAAATAAAATATATATCAACATCAGCGGCGGAATATCTGATTTTAAGGTACACCGTTATTAAAGTCTTGAGTATAGCATCCTTATGACTAAGGACGCTATACTCAAGACTTAAAATTAAGAACTTCTGATAGTATATGTTTTAGCCAGCCTGTCATACCAGGTTTGTTTGTGTTCGCTTAAAAACAGGGTTAAAAAAGGCAGCCCATAAAGCATAAAAGATAACAGCGCACCAAAATTACGTGCTATGGCTTTTAAAAATGTAAGTTGTCGCCCATCCTCATCCACAACTTTTAAATTAAATAACTTTTTGCCTAAACTGCCCCGGGTAGCGGTTGCTTCAAACAACCCGTTATATATTAAAAATAAAACGGCGAAACTGATCTCTACAATCATCATGGTTCTTTGGGGCAGCGTATTAAATGTTGGCTTTGCCGGTAAGGCTATCCAGCCTAATTGCAAGTCTATCAATATAGCTAAAACAGAAATTAAAATATAGTCTGTCATAAATGCCAGCGCGCGCCATCCAAAATCGGCCAGGTTATCTTCGGTAGGAAAATAATAGCCATTCGCTTCAAAATATTCATTAAACTCAGGCAGGTATGACGCGTTTTGCCAGGTATCTGCTAATGGAATTAAAACAGGGGTATCAACATCAAGTCCCCTCTTTATTAATTCATCAAAAGAGAACGGACCTGTTTTTTCACCCTCTTCTAAAACATAATATTCTTCGTTCATAGTTAATACAAATACTGGCGAAAGGTAAATATTAGTATTGAATTATTGCACCGTTTAATTAATCCGGCTAATTATTACTTAGCAGGTATGCTTTAAACCCTTCAAAATCCCTGCCTAATTTAGCTGCTTGCTTAGGTTTTTTCTGCAGTTCGCTTACCTGTTCAGGAACAACTATTTTGTTGGCAATTTTATCAGGGAAAACATCCGGAAATTTGCAGGGGTGCGCGGTTGATAAGAATATCCCGGTTGTATCGGTTCTGTTATCCTGCTGCCAATCCTTTAAAGCCTGCCAGGCAATAGCTGTATGCGGACAAACTACGTATTTATAAGCATCATAAACCCATTCCATAGCTTTTAGGGTTTGTTCATCATTATAGCTATAGCCGGTTACCAGGCTTTTTAGTTGTTCAGTATCATTTTTAAACATGTCGGCAATACGAACCCAGTTGCTTGGATTGCCCACATCCATCGCATTTGAAAGTGTGGATACAGATGGCTTTGGCTGGTAAATGCCTGTTTTTAAAAATTCAGGTACCGTGTTATTGGCATTTGTGGCCGCTATAAAGTGTTCAACAGGCAGTCCCATTTTCCAGGCTAATAATCCGGCCCCGATGTTGCCGAAATTTCCGCTTGGCACAGAAAAAACAATCTTGTTTTTCCCATTTTTAAGCGCTTGTGCACAGGCATTAAAATAATAAAAAGTTTGGGGTATTAACCTGGCGATATTGATAGAGTTAGCCGAGGTTAAACGGAATTTTTTATTGAGCTCAGCATCAGTAAAGGCTTGTTTTACCAATGTTTGGCAATCATCAAAGGTGCCGTCAACCTCAATAGCGCGTATATTTTGCCCATTAGTTGTTAACTGCAATTCCTGTATATCACTTACCTTACCTTTAGGGTATAATATGGTAACCCTGGTATTAGGTACACCTAAAAAGCCTAAAGCCACCGCGCCGCCCGTATCACCTGATGTAGCTACCAATACATCCAGTTGCTTTTCACCATCAGCTAAAAAATAGCTCATTATGCGGCTCATAAAACGCGCCCCAAAATCTTTAAATGCCAGTGATGGGCCATGAAAGAGCTCCAGTACATATACATTTTTTTCCAGTTCTACTATGGGTGCATAAAAGTTAATAGCATCATCAATAATAGCTTTCAGATCATCTGCAGGAATATCATCGCCCAATAAGTTTTTAGCCACATGAAAAGCGATCTCAGGTAAAGTATAGCTGTCCAGGTTGTTAATAAACTTGTCATCCAGGCGGGGAATATTTACGGGCATGTACAGGCCTTTATCCTGGGGCATGCTATTAAAAACAGCTTCTTTAAAGGTTACCTGTGCTGATGGGTTGTTAGTGCTGTATAGTTGCATTATTTAAGGTTCAATTTCGAATTGGTTATTTATTTTATTATGCGTCATTGCGAGGAACGAAGCAATCTCTGCACACGCAAATCAGTAATGCAAATTCGCCGCTTTCCTCGCAATGACAGTTGGCTATTATCCCAACACTCTCGGTCCTTTATCATTTATAGTAGATACATACGTGTTTGAGCCAATTTTGATCCCCGTTAAATGCTGCTGTAGTTTTTTGGTGATCAGCTTAGCCGTTTCTTCGTCGCGGGTAAAGGCGAATACAGATGGCCCTGAACCAGAAATACCGAAACTAACCGCGCCCATATTCATGGCGATATCCCGCATTTGGTAAAAATCAGGTATCAGCATGGAGCGAACCGGCTCTACCAAAACATCCTGCATGCTACGGCCTATCAGGTCAATATCCTGCATAAATAAACCGCTTACCAAACCGGCAATATTTCCCCATTGGGTAACCGCGTCCTTCATTAAAATTTTATTGCGGATGATCTGCCTGGCTTCCCGGGTAGGCACATCCACATTCGGGAAAACAATAGCGCAATACAGCCCGGCAGGGTGTGGAAGGCGTACAACATCCAAAGGCTCATAGCTGCGTATCAATACAAATCCGCCTAACAGGGCCGGGGCAACATTATCCGCATGCCCGTGTCCGCAAGCCATTTCCTCTCCTTTCATGGCAAACGGTAATTGCTTTACCGGGTCTGAATCATCATCCAATAAAGTTTTGGCCGCAAATAAACCCGCTACTGTACTGGCCGAGCTGGAGCCTAAACCGCTTCCAATAGGCATTTTTTTATGCAGCTCAATATCCAAACCTAAATCTGTACGGCCAATGCTTTCCAGGTAATGCCTTACACTTATACTTACCGTATTTTTAGACGGATCAAGCGGCAGGCGGCCATCATCACCCGTAATTTTACTTATGGTAATGCCGGGTTTATTGGTAACGCGCATAATCACCTCATCTCCGGGTTCATTAACAGCAAAACCTAATACATCAAAGCCGCATACTACGTTGGCTACGGTAGCAGGAGCAAAAACCTTAACTCCTGTGCCTGCTAATGGGGTGATTAGGGTAGCAGGTTTTAAATTTGGTATGGTATCTTTCATTATTGTCATATAGTTACTCCCCCTTCAGGGAGGTGGGGGTATTAATCAGCCCCAACATTTATTAAATCAGCAAATACACCTGCTGCGGTTACTTCAGCACCTGCACCAGGCCCTTTAACCACTAACGGGCGTTCTTTATAACGGTCGGTTGTAAATGATATAATGTTATCACTGCCGGATAATATATAGAACGGATGGCTTTCATCCACCATTTGCAACGAAATGGATGCCTGGCCGTTTTCCAGTTTACCAATATATCTTAAAACTTTCCCCTGTTTTTCAGCCTGATCTTTAAGGTTTGCAAAATAGGCGTCTTCAGCTTTAAGTGCTGCGTAAAAATCATCTACGGTAGTAGCATCAAGGCAAGCTCGTGGTAAAATATTTTCTATTTTAATATCATTTACCTCCAACGCATAACCACTATCGCGGGCCAGGATCAGCACTTTACGCATAAAGTCGGTACCCCGCAGGTCATCACGCGGATCGGGTTCGGTATAACCTTTTTCCTGCGCCAGCTTTACGATATCATGAAAATTAGCGTCTCCCTTAAAATTGTTGAATATAAAAGATATGGTGCCCGAAAGTATAGCCTCAATACGTTGTATGCGATCGCCACTGTTCATCAAATCTTTTAAGGTACGTATGATAGGCAAGCCTGCACCTACATTGGTCTCGTAAAAAAAGTCGACCCCATGCTGACGGGCAGTATCCCTGAAAGTTTTATACTGATTATAATCTGCAGAATTGCCCAGTTTATTACAAGTTACAATTGATATAGTTGATTTAAAGATCTCTTCGTAAAACTCAATAGGTTTCTGACTGGCAGTGTTATCAATAAAAACACAGTTAGGCAGGTTCATGCTTTGCATACGGGCAATGAACATTTCCAGATCTGCATTTTCATCCGACTGCTGCAATTCATTTTCCCAATTATTCAGGGATATGCCATCAGCATCAAATAACATTTTACGGGTATTGCTGATGCCGGCAATTTTAACCTGTATGCCATTATTTTCCTTTAAAAAAGTGGTATGAGCGTTTAATTGCCTGAAAAGTGTTTTGCCGATGTTTCCTGTTCCTAAGCAAAAGGCATAAAGTGTTTTGGTCAGTTGTATAAAAAAGGCATCATGTACCGCGTTCAGTGCTTTTGACAGGTCATTTTTTGATATAATGATAGAAATATTATACTCTGATGACCCCTGCGCTATTGCCCTCACATTTACCCCATTGCGCCCTAAAGAATAAAACAATTTGCCGGAAACGCCCGGGGTTTCCTTCATATTTTCACCAACTACCGCCAAAATGGCCAGGTTTTGCTCAATAACTATAGGCTCCAGTTTGCGGGCTAACAATTCCAGTTCAAATTCTATCTCTATTACCCGTCGGGCACGTTCTGTATCGTCAGGCTGCACGGCAAAAGTGATGCTATGTTCTGATGATGATTGGGTGATCAGAATGACATTGATCTGCTCACGCGCCAGTAAAGAAAATAAACGGCCGCTAAAACCCGACTTACCCACCATGCCGCTGCCTTCTACATTTAAAATACTGATATTATTAATGGATGATATACCCTTTATAGGCAGATTGGACGGCTTACAATGATGCTGTATAACCGTACCGGAAAATTGCGGTTCAAAAGTATTTTTAATAATGATGGGTATCTTTTTTAAAAACGCCGGGATCATTGTTGGCGGGTAAATTACCTTTGCGCCAAAATAAGATAGTTCCATCGCTTCGGTATAGGTCAGTTCTTCTAATGAAAAAGCTTTCTTAACCATGCGGGGGTCGGCGGTCATCATGCCGTTAACATCAGTCCATATTTGTATTTCTGACGCGTGAAGCGCCGAACCGAATAGGGCGGCAGTATAATCGCTTCCACCACGACCTAATGTAGTGATCTGCCCATCCTCATTACCGGCTATAAATCCGGTAACAAACAACATTTTACCGGTATTTGCGGCATAAAAGCTGCGGATAAGTATTTCGGTTAGCTCGGTATTAACTTTCGCCTGGCCAAATGAACTGTCAGTTTTTATGAGTTCGGATGCATCTACAAACAATGCTTCTGGAAAATGCTGGGCCGCTATTTTACTGATCATTAAGGTAGAGCAGCGTTCGCCGTAGCTTAATACCAGGTCGCGTGTTTTTGGGGTAAGCTCACGCAGGGTCAGTACGCCCTGCAACAATTCTTCTAACTGGTTAAAGTGAATTTTTAACCGGGTAAACGCCGGGTTTTGATGCTGTACTGAAAGCAGGCTTTTTACCACATCAAAATGACGCCTTTCCAGTTCGGCCAGTTGGGCCGTAAACTCATTGCCTTTAGCCGCTTCTTCGGCCATGGCTATTAACAAGTTGGTAACTCCGCTCATGGCAGATAATACCACAACAGGCTTTTGCGGAACGTTTGCCTCATCCTTTAAAATATGCAATAAGGTCCGGATACTTTCTACTGATCCTACGGAAGTGCCGCCAAATTTTAAAATTTTCATAACTGTATAACAAAAACGCCTTCCCCGTTGTAGGAGGAAGGCGCTCATTTGGTTTTTTATTTTTACACCATACGATTATCTTCCTCCGGAGTTTATGCCGGTGGTAATAATTGTTGTTATGGTGGTGTTTGTTATCATTGTATCTGTCATTTGCTGACGCCGCAAAATAAATGCTTAATTTTTGAATTATCAAGCATATTTAATTTTATTTTTTGGCAGCCTGCTAAATTTATAACTTTACAAACGAATGCAGGGACTTATAACCAAATCAACCGGAAGCTGGTACCAGGTACAAACGCCCGACAAACAAAAGTTTGATTGCCGTATCAAAGGCAAGTTCCGTATGAAGGGTATTACTACAACCAATCCCCTTGCTGTTGGTGATGTGGTTGATTTTGAAATGGAACCGGAGATGGGAACAGGGGTTATTACCCATCTGCATCCCCGCAAAAACTATATTATTCGTAAATCCATCAACCTGTCTAAGCAGTCGCAAATTATTGCCGCTAATCTGGACCAGGCCTTGCTGGTAGTTACACTGGCCTCGCCACGTACTTCTTTAGGTTTTATTGACCGTTTTTTGGTTACTGCCGAAGCCTATGATATACCTGCAAAACTTATTTTTAATAAACTCGACTTATTCAGCAGTGAAGGCCTGGAAATATTAGCCGACTATGAAGCTATTTATGAAAACATTGGTTACCCCTGTTATGAAGTTTCTGCATTAACCGGAACCAATATTAACCAGGTGCAGGAATTGCTGAAAGACAAGGTCACCCTATTTTCAGGCCATTCGGGTGTGGGTAAGTCAAGCCTCATCAACGTATTGCTGCCACAACTGGAACTGCGTACCGGAGAGGTATCGGAATGGAGCGATAAGGGTATGCATACCACCACCTTTGCCGAAATGTTTGAATTGCCGCAAGGCGGCTATATTATTGATACCCCCGGCATACGCGAATTAGGTGTGATTGATATTGAAAAGCATGAACTGGGCCGTTACTTCCCCGAGATACGCGCACTGATGGCTGATTGCCGCTTTAAAAACTGCCGGCATATTAATGAGCCCGGCTGTGCCGTGCTTCAGGCCGTTGAAAATGGCGATATCGAGTTATCCCGCTATGAAAGCTACCTCAGCATTTATAATGGTAATGATACAAGGGCTTAGTAAGTTATTAAAACTTATCAACAACCCCCTTGTTATTAGGTACATAACCATATAATTCATAAGCCATGAAAAAATTAAACGTAATTTTAATGTTGGCCCTGGTGACCGGAACATTCCAGGCTTGTACCAGCAAGAAGGGCACTAATAATACGGATAGTACCAGTACCACTACTACAACTGACGTTACAAAAACGGCGGCAACTGATACTTCAAAATTGAAACCCACTGCAGATAGTGCCGACATAAAATTTGCCAACAAGGCGGCTGTTGGAGGTATGGCCGAAGTGGCATTAGGCAAGCTGGCGCTACAAAAAACAGCCAATGGACAGATCAAAGATTTTGCTAATATGATGGTAAATGATCATGGCAAAGCAAATGATGAATTAATGAGCATTGCAAAAACTAAAAACATAGTGTTGCCGGCTACTGTGGATGCTGAACATCAGCAAAAGATGGATGATTTGAGCAAAAAAACCGGCAGCGAATTTGACAAAGCCTATGTAAATGCTATGGTAGACGGGCACAAGTCAACTTTAAGCCTTATGCAGGATGAAGCTAAAAATGGCAAGGATGCCGATCTGAAAAAATTTGCGGATAAAACCTCCACTGTCGTTCAAATGCATTTAGACCACATTACTAAAATCCACGATGGGATGAAACAATGATAATAAATTAGTGCAGCCGCCGCCGCTAATACCTGGCGGCGGCTGCACTATCTTCTTTTATTATAACATTGTTGCTAACTCTTCTCCAAAATCCAGGTATTCGACGTAACCTTGGCCTTGTTAAACTGATCCTTAAACTCCGTTTCATCCCTAAAATAAAGTTGAGGCAGTATTCTTGATTCAAAGTAAACATCAAAAGTGGGTTCTTCATATGGCCAGGGAGTAACAGTAAGTTTACCGGGACAAAGCTGTATACAATGATAATGTTTATGATCCGGCCCCTGGCTTATCTCTATTGCCCGTGATTCGGGCTGGTTTTCATGCTGGCATAGCAATAATGAAAAAGCATCGCACCACTCCAGCAAATCGTAATCTTTTTGCGCCGCTTGTTCACTTAAATTCAATTCCTTTCGCCATTGCTTACGTGTAATAGCTTGCTCATTCAGAAATTGAGCTGCCTCCGTATTCGTATCACGTTCTCTTCCGTACACAAATTCAAGGTGCATAGAGCATAACAAGGCAATGTACCGGCTTTTACTTAAAGCAAAATTCAGGGTTCGTTTGCCATGTTCAAGTTCAAAATGTTTCATTTTAAAGTTTACAGGCCCGCCCTGCGGGGTCAATAAATTATCTCGTTCCATCTCTATCTGTGCATCATCATGATCGGCAATGGCCAATAGGGTTTCCAGCCAACGTGTTGAGCGCTTCGGTTTTTTCCAATGTGCGGCCAGTTGCGCAGCCAATAGCCCATGCGCACGTTGTGTGATAATCTCCCATCCGCTTGCTGTATAATTTACAATCATTTGTTGATAATAACTGATTAAGAGGGGATAATGTTCTGATGATAATGGCTATTACTCATCCTTGCATTGCTGATTTGCCATCTATCTGTTCTGCAAACATTTTTAGCTTTTAATACACTATTATTTTATTTTTTAGCGTTGTTATAAGATCACTACACTTAGTTTGGTTACTTTTGCCTTAAGATAAGATATCCATGAATTCTTATATCATGGTTCAGAACAACAAACGATTATGAACCCCGAAGAACTGCTTAACGACCATAACGAACCAAAGAAGTCTGCGGAAGCAAGTCCGCTGATAAGTTTGGAGCGCGACCTTAAATTTTTTAATGATTCTATACACGAAGTCGCTACCGAAATTATGGTAGAAGGATTATCTAACTATCCCATCTTTATAGCACACCAGCATGTACTTAGTTTGGGTGAGGTAATATTGGACCGTCATGAATTGAATTCCAGCTGGTCTATCCATGCCTCCACACTCGAAGAGTTTTTGGAGCGGAATATTATTAAAAAAGAACTGGAACAACGCTTTATCGACACATATAAAAACCCCAACAAATTTATTTGTGTTTTTGTAGTAGTGCCCGAGGGGGCAAACTTTGTGTTTGTGCCCTATCAGTAAGATTATTAAAAAGCTATTTTCATTCTGATCCGCCAAAAGACGGAGAAGAAATTTCTTCAACAGAAAAGTAGACGTTCACTTATAGCGTAGAAGATCCTTCTCCGCCTTTTGGCGAATCAGGAAGACAGCCCGTTCAACTATACTCGTAAATTTATTCTCTTGGCATGAAGATGAAACCACTCTTTTTAATTTCAACTTAAAGGTCTTAATAAAAACTCTAAATGACATAAAATTTTATCTAATTTAGCTTTATTAATAACATACTAACCACTGCAATATTCAAAACTACTATAACTTCCCATGTCAACCCAACAGCTTCTCATACTAAATCAGCAGCAAATACAGCAAAAGATAGACCGTATTGCTTACCAGATACTGGAAGATAATTTTGATGAAAAGGAGATACTGATAGCGGGTATGCTGCCCCGAGGAAATCACCTGGCCGAACGGTTAAAAAAAATATTGGACGAAATAGCGCCGTTTAAAAGCAAGCTTGTTACTATTGATCTGGACAGGCACAGCAACAGCCTGAATGCAAAAATTGATTTTGATATTCAGGATTGCCATGATAAGGTGGTTATTTTGGTGGATGATGTATTAAACAGTGGTAAAGCATTGGCCTATGGCTTTGGTGTTTTTCTGGATGCCCCGCTTAAAAAACTACGCACTGTTGTATTGGTTGACCGTAATCATAAAAGCTTCCCGATAGCAACAGATTATGCAGGTATTGCACTATCTACCATTATTAAGCAGCATGTTGATGTAGTTTTAAATAAACCGGGCGAAGAAGACGCGGTTTATTTGAGGTAGACCATTAATTGAATTTATTGCAGTAATTCCGGTTTTATCTTTTCGGTAAACTCTTTTGCAAACTTATTCAGCTTAGGTTGTATTACAAACGCGCAATAAGGCTTACTGGGGTTATCAGTAAAATAATTTTGGTGGTAAGCCTCGGCCTTATAAAACTCACTTGCCGGCGTAACTTCTGTTACAATAGGCTTATCAAAAACTTTTTCTTCCGTTAGCCTTTTGATCATAGCCTCTGCCTGTTGTTTTTGTTCGTCGGTATGATAAAAAATTGCCGAACGGTATTGTGTGCCTACATCATTTCCCTGGCGGTTCAATGTAGTAGGATTATGGGTTCTGAAAAATACCAGTAATAGCTCATCAAAAGATATTTCATTTGCGTCATACTCCAGGTCTATTACTTCGGCATAGCCGGTATCACCATTGCATACTTCCATATAGGTGGGGTTTTCCGTGTGGCCACCCATATAACCTGATGTTACACTTTTTACACCTTTAAGCGTTTGAAATATAGCCTCGGTGCACCAAAAGCAGCCGTTGGCAAAAGTGATCTTTTGAGTATTCATATGATATTAAACGAAGGTAAGCCCTGTTTGGTTTAAAAACTAACGGAACATTTGAAAATGTCAATTAAATTACTAAGTTTTGAGTAAACTTATTAAAACCAACACATTATGAAGATTGCAGTATTAATTGCCCGCATCTTATTGGGCCTTATTTTCCTGGTATTTGGACTTAATTTTTTCTTTCCTTTTATTAAGATGCAGGCACCTGTTCTAAGTCCGCAGGCTACAGCGTTTCAGGTCGGCCTTTATGGCTCGCACTACTTTTTTCAGTACATGAAAGTTATAGAGGTTACGAGTGGTTTATTTTTATTAATTAACCGCTTTACTGCCTTATTCGTTATTATCCTGTTGCCAATATGCTTAAATATTTTTCTTTTTCATGCCATGTTAGCTCCGGCAGGTATACCTGTAGGTACGGCAGTTATAGTGCTTGATCTGTTTTTATGTTATGCTTACCGCAAGTATTATAGCAGCTTGTTTACAACTAAGCCTGTTGTATAAAAAATAAATTAACGTGAGTTTGATATAGCTGTTGAGCCTCACCTAAATCCTCTCCAAAGGATACGACTTTGACTATCAGGGCTGGGTAAAGTGACCTACCAGGCTCACTTTAACTTACTAAAGTATTCCCTGCTATTAGCAGGGGGCGTTTTGTTTATTTGCCTAAATATAACGAATTTAGTAGTTCACTTTCATAAACCAATTATGCTACCAGGAAAAACTATCCCTATACCAAAAGGTATTCCTTTTTGTTTGTTTCTTCTTTTATTTACTTCCATAGGGTTTGCTCAGCAAGTTCGGTCGGCCGTTAATTTTGATAAGGGCTGGCGTTTTAATTTAGGCGATGTGCCTAATGGAGAAAATACGGATTTAAATGACGCAAAATGGCGTGTGCTCAATTTGCCACATGATTGGAGCATTGAAGGGGAGTTTAGCAAAAGCAACCCCGCTACACCCGAAGGCGGCGCATTGCCCGGAGGAATTGGTTGGTACCGTAAAGCTTTTACCGTACCTGTAACTTCAAAAGGTAAATTGGTTTATATTGATTTTGATGGTGTTTACCAAAAAAGTGATGTATGGATAAATGGGCATCATCTGGGCTTCAGGCCAAATGGGTATATCTCTTTCAGGTATAATTTAACCCCTTATTTAAATTATGGTACTCAACCTAATGCGATAGCTGTAAAGGTGGATAATTCCACTCAGCCAAATTCCCGCTGGTATTCCGGTTCGGGCATTTACCGTAATGTATGGCTGGTTACTACCGGCAGGGTAGCTATTGATCATTGGGGAACCTATATTACTACTCCTTCAGTAAGTGGCCAATCGGCAACGGTAAATCTGGCTGTTAAAATCAGGAAGTATGCAGGTAAAATATCTCCTTATTCGCTTAAAACTGTTATTTACAATGCTGCGGGCAAAGTAGTGTCAAATAAGATAACAGCCAATCTTAGTTCAGGAGATTCCATAACAACGGTAAGTCAGAATTTCACCATAAATAACCCGGTATTATGGTCTGTTGATCAGCCTTACTTATATAAAGCGGTTACCCAAGTTATTGGAAATAACACGGTTTGGGATGAATATACCACACCTTTAGGTATCCGGTATTTTGATTTTGATGTGGATAAAGGGTTTTCATTAAATGGCAAGCCCCTAAAAATATTAGGTGTATGTGATCATCATGATTTGGGCAGCTTAGGAGCAGCTATAAATACCCGTGCTTTAGAAAGGCAACTGGAACTGTTAAAAGGAATGGGCTGTAATGCTATACGAACTTCACATAATCCGCCTGCGCCTGAATTGCTTGACTTATGTGATAAAATGGGGTTTATTGTGATGGACGAAGCATTTGACTGCTGGGAACGGGGAAAAGTGAAATATGATTATCATTTATACTTTAAGGAATGGCATAAAAAGGACCTTGAAGATCAAATACTGCGGGACCGTAACCACCCAAGTGTTTTTATCTGGAGCATAGGTAATGAAATTCCCCAGCAAAGCGATACCAGCGCTTTGCGTGTTGCCCCGGAACTGGCAGCTATAGTTCATAGCCTCGACAAAACACGGCCTATTACTACGGCCAACAACGATCCAAGCACACGTAATAAGATCATTGCATCGGGCGCTATAGATTTGGTGGGTTATAATTACAATCAAAATAGCTATGCTGCATTTCATGACCGTTATCCCGGTAAAAAGTTTATCGGAACGGAAACAACCTCAGCACTGGAAACAAGAGGCTTTTATGAAATGCCTTCTGACAGCATCCGCCGGTGGCCTTTAAGGGGCAGTAATACTGGTAAAACAAATGCGGATAATACGGTATCTGCCTATGATAATGTTTCAGCGCCATGGGGATCAACACATGAGGAAACCTGGAAAGTAATTAAGAAATATGACTTCTTATCGGGTATGTTTATCTGGACCGGCTTTGATTACCTGGGCGAACCTACACCGTATTCATGGCCTTCACGCAGCTCTTACTTTGGCATCATTGACCTGGCCGGATTTCCGAAGGACGTGTATTATATGTACCAAAGTGAGTGGACCAATAAAACCGTACTGCATATTTTTCCGCATTGGAACTGGGAACCCGGAAAAACTGTGGATATATGGGCGTATTACAATAATGCCGACGAAGTGGAACTATTCCTTAACGGCAAATCATTAGGGGTAAAAAAGAAAACCGGAGATGACCTGCATGTGATGTGGCGTTTAAAATTTGAGCCGGGCACATTAAAGGCAGTATCACGAAAAAATGGACAGGTGGTTTTAACACGTGAAATACATACTGCCGGCGAACCTGCTAAAATTGAACTGATAGCTGACCGCAAAACGATTAAGGCAGATGGAAAGGACTTATCATTTATCACTGTTAAAATATTAGATAAGAATGGAAACGTAGTGCCCAATGCCGATAACCTGGTTAATTTTAAACTTAACGGTGAAGCCTTTATTGCCGGCGTTGATAATGGTGATCCGGTTACTCATGATTCGTTTAAGGTTAGTTACCGCAAGGCATTTCATGGGTTGGCTTTGGCTATTGTACAAACTAAAGAAAAAGTAGGGAACATTACTTTTACGGCCACAAGTAACGGTTTGCAAAGCGCTACGCTGGTTTTGAACAGCAAATAACTGCATTTTGCTACAGAGACTTACGAGGTTTAAAAAAGCTTCGTAAGTCTCTCAGTTGATTTTAGGGTAGCTATCCTAAAACAATATGCACCTGACTCACATTACTTAATTGTGAAGGTCTATTTTTTTACTTTTGAGCAAAAGCTGCCTATCCCATTAGTGGAAGCGTGGGATTTTTTTTCATCGCCTTTGAACCTGGCAAAAATAACGCCGCCTCAAATGCGATTTAAAGTAACCTCAAAATATACAGCTGATACTAAAATATATGCCGGAATGATCATTATGTATAATGTTTCGCCATTGCTGGGTATCAAATTAAACTGGATGACAGAAATTGCCCATGTAAAGGATGGTGAGTATTTTATTGACGAGCAACGTTTTGGACCTTACGCGTTATGGCACCACGAACATCATTTTGCAGCAATAAAGGGTGGTGTAAAAATGATCGATATTTTGAATTACGCTATTCCGTATGGGTTTATTGGGCGGTTAAGTAACCGGCTGTTAGTAGGCAAGGAGATTAAAAAGATATTTACTTATCGTGAAAAGGCTGTTAATGATCTGTTTGGTGTGTATAGGCAGTGATATTAACTCATTAAAGCAATTATTTTATATAAAGCTTACCCATATTCCCTTTTTAATCTTATGCCTTAATTGCCGCAGAATCATTTTCCGGATTCCGGGGTTTATTTTTGATCAGAAAATCTGATTTTCGTATATAATGATTTAGCGGTTCTTCAATCAATTTAAACAGCGTAACTGATATTACATTTAATATGATAAAAGCATAAATCAAGTTTAAACTATCATACTCAAATGGCGAATGCCAGCTTACTCCCCATTTGTCATACAAAGCAAATACATGCTCATTTAGGCGATTAACCCAGCCATGAAATAAGTTATACATCCATCCCAAATGTACCAGGTAAAATATGTAGGAACTTTTACCCAGCAACTCCACAAACGGGTTGGCCAGCACCATTTTCATTAATGTTGTTTCTGTAAGCAGGCCATAGAAGAACAGCGCTACGGCTATACACAAAAAGTAGTTGTTAGTGATGATACCCGCGGGGCTTTCTACGCCTGCCGCCCAGCCTTTAGGAACAGGCTGTAAAGCCATTACTAAAACACAAAGAAATATTAATATAAATCCTAAATAGGTATACGTGATATTATTGGTGCGCTTAAATCCTTGTTTTAATACGATGCGTGCCAGCTGTACACCCACAAAAAACTCAAAACAGCGGCCAAAAAACGTAAATATCATTACAAAGGGGAAGTTGCCAAAGAAACCATACCAGTTTACGTGGCTAAAAATCAATACCATCCCTATGGCAAACATGGTTAAGATTAAGGGCTGTAAATAAAACTTATTGTATTTTTTAGCAATGAGGAAGATAAAGGGTGCAGAAAAGTAAAAACATTCTTCTACCGTTAGCGACCATCCCTGGGCTATGCCTGTATCCCAAAACTGGTAAAAAAAGCCACGGATAAAGGTAATATTCATGAGCAGAAGGGCAACCGGATGAGCAAAGCCCTTGGTGATACTTTCATCCCTGGTAATAAAATAATAAATGAAGGCGCAAACCGTAAGCAAAAAGTACATGGGGTATATACGGGCTACCCGGTTTTTCAGATATTGCTTAAACCAATTAGTAGTTAAATGAAAATTTTGGTAATACCTGAAGGTGATCAAAAACCCAGATAGCACAAAGAAAATAGATACACCAATATGGAACTCACCCAAAAACCGTTGCACAATGTGAGGGAAATTATCGTCAAAAACGTAGCAGTAATGTGATATAAAAACCAAATAGGCAGCAAGCGCACGCACCCCTGTTAAGGCCGGAATATAATTTTGTACAGGCTTTTTAAACAAAATAATTATAAATTACTTTTTTGAACGACAATTTTATCTTTTTGGTTGCAAAGGAGATACCAAAATTATTTTATAATGCTGAGCCCTGCACTACACCCCTGTCGGCAATGCGTTTGTCAATATAGTATTGTATCTCTGATTTTTTTAACTGCCAGTTAGGTGCTATCAATAACTCGCGGTCGGAGAGACCGAAGAGGCGCTGTATCACAATATCAGCCCGTACCAGCGGCAAAAACTCGCATAAAAAGTCGGTATACTCATCCAGCGTGAAAACCTTGAATGGCTCGCGTTTATACTTCACCCCCATTACTGATCCTTCTACAATATGCAGATGATGAAACTTAACAAATTTAATTTTGGGATGACGGTTAATCTCGTCTGCATACTTTAGCATCATTTCGTGCGTTTCCCAGGGGAAGCCGAAGATGGTATGTACGCAAACGTCCAGCTTACTGTTTTGCAATAAAGCCAGGGCTTTTAGCAGGTCATCATGTGAACATCCACGGTTAATCTGGGCCAGCGTATCGTTATAAATGGATTCCATGCCCATTTCCAGGTCAACATCAAAGCGGTCGGTATAACTTTCCAGCAGCGCAATTTTTTCAGCATCGATGCAATCCGGGCGGGTACCTACGCTTAGTCCCACAATATCTTCGGTGCCATAGCTTAACGCTTCGTCATACAACATTTTAAGGTAATGTGCCGGAGCGTAAGTATTGGTATTGGGTTGAAAATAGATGATAAATTTATCAGCCTTATTGCCTTTTCGGGCACGTTCCATACCCTGTATTACCTGTTCGCGGATGGAAGGGTTGTTGCGGGATACGGATGGCGTAAAGGAATCGACATTGCAATAGGTACATCCGCCATAGCCTTTGGAGCCATCACGGTTGGGGCAGGTAAAGCCGCCATCAACAATTACTTTAAAAACGCGGTGGCCTTTATACTTTTCGCGTAGCCACGCACCGTAGTTATTATAGTTTTTAAACCCCTCTTTTACTGCTGTTTCCGTCAATTGCATTTCTGCAAAGATAAGGATTTGATTTTGTATGCCCCGATTTTTCAGTTATCGGTTTTCCAAAGATTAATTGGATATTTTATCGAATATTCACCTGTTTTAACCGCATATGTTTAATATAATTTTTAGGGTTGATACCCCGAAAAATATTTTTGTAATTTAAGGCAGTTATATCACAAACTGGCATAATTCATGTTAGCGAATATTTGCAAACTAAATTGTATTATTTGTAAACATACCTGTAAATAATACAATACTGATAAAAGTAAAGGTTTAAAAAGGCTTAAATTTAACACATTGTTAATCAATTCCTTATAAATTCATTTAGGTGAAGCCCTTTTACGGAACCTGTTTTGTAGTAGTTTATGCAAATTAAAAATAGCTATAAACATTAAATTTTAAAGTTATGCCTAACACTAAAAATGCGAGCAGCAAAGAGAATGAAACTTCTAAGAGAGGTTCTTCTAATGACAACAAGTCAAAGAATACGGATAACAACCAAAACAAATCCAAATCTGACAGCGGATCAAAAAGCAGCCATAAATAATTTGGATTATTTAGAGCAGAGATGCTGAATTTAAGCAAAGCGGGAAACACTTAACAGTGTCTCCCGCTTTGCTTATACATCTGTTTTACAGGCTGTAAAAAAAGAAACCCCGATTCTGCTAAAACCGGGGCAAAACAATTTTCCACTCAATTATATTACTGGCATACTGCTTATTTTTGGGGTTTTACTGAACCTCCGCTGCCACTGCCGTTACCCCCTGGTGTTGTATTGGTGCCGGTTAGTGTTGTGCCTGTAGTGCCTGTACGTCCAGTACTGCCTGTACTTCCCATTGTACCTGAACCACCCATTGTGCCTGAACCACCCATTGTGCCTTTGCGTGCTGTATCAGTAGCTGAACTATCTGCGGTAGTTCCGCTTGCGCCAGATGTGCTGCTACCGGCTGAATCACTGCCAGACCCATTGTTACGCCCCTTACATGCTGTAAATGCCATTCCTGCACACAGACATATCCCTAAAAATAGTTTTTTCATAATAATTTAATTACTTATATACTTAAATTACAATGATATTTCTTTAATGTTTAAAATATTTCTAAATAAGAAATCTAAAGATGAGATAACTATTCTATTCTGTTGGATTTTTTCAATCCTTTATCAATACGGTCATTCCACTCAGCCTGAGCAAACCTATTAATGCCGTGGCTGGTTTCCTTGTCATAAGCTTTTTGCATAGCATCCATATCCCGATACGAATCCAGATATTGCATATTTATAAATGCTTCAAAAGTATCGGGCGTTAATTTCTCCGCTAATACCTTTTGTTTAAATTGTTCGGTAATAATTTTTACAATATCAAAATGCCTTTGCTCATGATTTAAAGCATAAT
>JAQBOY010000414.1 GCA_028287805.1 Mucilaginibacter sp. | reverse complement strand
TTTTCATACTTATGGAAATGTAATGGTTTCATAATATTTAAGCTCATGTTGTGGCTTCTCATACCCGGCCGGAATAGGCAGATGTGAATAGGTTTGAAAATATAATATGCTGCCGTCACGCCACCAGATGGCTTCTTTCTCCTGTTGGGCGAGCAACTGCTTTACTTCTTCAAATCGTTCGGGATCAACTTTTGTCTTTTGTTTTTCCCATGTTGTTTCCCATGCCCTAACAGCGTTAACGCCTGCGTAATAATGGTCAACTAATTCGTCCCAAAATATTTTGCCCGATGGCATTTTATAATTCCAGCCTACGTGATGGAACCAAAGCAAATATTTTGGGGGTGTGGTTTTTATATTTTCATACTGATTGCTTAATGGAGCAAAATATTGACTGACCGCGTTGCTGCCGGTGGATGTTCGGTTAAAGCCTAATCCCACGCTATCGGCCCGGTGATAATCCCAGGCATTCCAACCGGGAATTTTATCCCAGGGGCCCGGGCCATAATGTGTTCCCAGGTTCATGATGTGATTAAGCCCCATCGGCATCATATAATTCACCGCCGCCTCTCTTGAGTCAAGCATAATCTTTTTGACGGGCTCGATAAAGCTTTTATCATTGCTGAAGGTCATTCTTAACCATTCGTCTGCAATTTGCGATGAACCCAGATCGGGATTCCAAGCCAGTCTGCCGAACGCGTACCAGTTGGCCTGTGCAAAAGGATGGCCACACCAATTGATATCACTTCCCGTGTTGGCCACACCCGCTATACATGATAGCTGATGGTGATCAAGCGACCCGTCGATGATCTTTGAAACGGTTGAGCCCTCCCCTTTTGAGTAAGTGTCTGCGTCAAGCGTTTCTTTTATGAGTGGTGCCAGGTAGACTAAATGAGAAGCGAAACCCAGGTACTCCTGTGTTATTTCAACTTCCAGAGCTAACGGCGTTTTGGGCATAGCACCAAATAATGGGTGTATCGCCTCACGGGGCTGGAAATCAATAGGACCATTTTTGACCTGCAAAAAAACATTAGAAATAAATTTGCCATCCAGTGGCTTAAATTCATCATAAGCCTGCTTTGCCCTGTCAGCATCTTTATGGTTAGCATAAACAAAGGCGCGCCATATTACAATACCTCCGTGTGGCGTAACTGCTTCGGCCAAAGTATTAGCACCATCTGCATGGGTCCGCTTATAATCTTGCGGGCCGGGCTGACCTTCTGAATTGGCTTTGATCAAAAATCCACCAAAATCGGGTATATATTTATACACTTCATCAGCTTTATCCTTCCACCATTTTTTAACATCGGCATCCAGGGGATCAGCTGTTTTTAGTTTACCCAGTTCCATAGGTGCGGTGAACCTGGCAGTCAGGTAAACCCTGATACCATATTTTCTGAAAACATCCGCAAGTGCCGCGGTTTTAATAATGTAAGCGGCAGATAAACTTTTGGCTTTTGCATTAACATTGTTTAATACAGCACCATTTATACCAACAGAGGCATCGGCGCGGGCATAATCTTCATAACGTTTGTCAATATAACCCGGCAATCTCTGCCAGTCCCAAAGACTGGATCCGGCGTATCCCCGTTCGATCGTCCCGTCCAGATTATCCCAATGGTCCAATACCCGGTATTTAATTGTTGGCTTCTCTACTACCGCCAGTTGTTGTAAAGATTGATGGGTTTGAATAAGTCTTAGGAAATTAAACACACCATACAAAACACCTGCGTCTGTATTGGCTGTGATTACCGTGCATTGTTTGCCGTCAATTGTTATAGACCTTAGCAAATACCCCTCGTCACCTATATTTTTAAGTTCAGCCTGTATGGGTAAACGGGCAATCAACGGCTGGCTTTGGGGTGTACCAATTAACAAAGTACCATTGATTGTTATCCTGTCTTCATAAACAGGTTTAATTTGCAATAATCCCGATATCCCCCGGTTTAATTCACGTCCGGCCGACTGAAGAATCGGCGACTTTTCAGACAATATAATCTGCCTGATAGCTGCGCGATAACTGCTTAGCAACGAAGGGTCATCTATTTTTTTATAGCGTATCCATAAATCATAGCCGTTTTCTGCAAATACATTCACAAAACATACAGAGAATATCAATATTGCAGTTAGTTTTTTCAAAGCCATTATTTGAGGTTTTTAATTTGTTGAAGCCGCGCATAAATTTCTATCATCGCAGCCTGGTCAATCAGTCGTTTGGGTGGCTTGGCACCTACCAAATTATCCGCATCACGCTCAGTATTCCATATCGCATCCCCGTCCTCATGAAAAAAATCTATCCATGCTTTATTCCTGTCAATTTGATAAAGATCCTGGTAGCCCCGCAACATTACCGCATTGAACCAATATTGCCCATTTGGCAAGCGTCCGTTTTTATAAAATTGGGCTTTCCCTGCTGCGGCAATTCTTTGAGCTTCTTGCAGGTACTTTCTATCTTTGGTAATTTGGTATAACAGCACGTTTGACTGCAACATCGTGCCTGTATTATAGGTATAGAATGCTTTGCCTATCGTTAATGCGGGGAGTTTTATATTATCATAATAAATACCTTCGGGCGACTGCAGATGCTCGTTCGTCCATTTGTAAACGGACATTGCTGTATTTAAATATGCTGCTTTGTGGGTTATTTTATAAAGCTGCAGTGCCACTAAAATACCCGGACCATTTGAACAGGTGTTTTTTGTTCTCCTATCGCCTTCTTTCCAATAAAAGCCGCCTCCTGCAACGGTATCCAAACCACCCATCATGAAACGGTAGATCGTGTCGGCCATGCTCAAATATTTTTTCCGATGGTTCCGGTTATAGGCGTCAAGGCAAGCAATAGCTACCCATTGATTATCGTCATAAAACCTGCTGCTCACGCGCTCTTTCGTTACATAATCCTGGTAACCGGGGATCGGCGGCTTATCACTGTAGTATTGGTCAATAGCAGCGATAACCGGGCCCATATAATTCTTTTTAGGTTCGAGCACTTCCATTTCATTGGCGGCTTGTACTAATGCGCATAATGGCCACAACCACGAATGCGGATTAGGATTTTTTGTACTGTCGACCGTTTCGAGATAAAGATCGTTTTTCGTGTTGCGAAGTTTTTTGTTGATAGCTTTATCAAGAAGATCTATCCGGGTTTTATAATCAGGCGCTTGTGCTTTAACAAGCCCTGAGGCACAGCCAATAATTAAAAAAAGGATTGTTTTCAGTTTCATTTTGTTGTTCACTGTCCTTTAAAACCCGCTATTTAGATATGACCGCCAAAAACCCGCCTCCGGCTGACATATTTAAATCAATCTCTCCGCCTTTATTCAAGAAAGTTGTTTTTATGTTCGTTTTTGAAGCGTCATCGCTAACGTCTTCCAAGGTGGTGGCTTTATAACTTCCTTCACCCAAAAATTTCAGATCGACTTTTATAGATTGGGCAGTTTCGCCATTTAAAGCGGTTAAATACCAAACCTTTCCACTTCTACGGGCCAATACGGCGAGCTCGCCAATTTTGCTTTGCGGCAGCACAACTGTTTCGTCCCAAACTACGGGGATATCCTTTACTATAGATTTCACATCACTTGCCAAAAGCGCTTCCGGATTTACAGCAAGACACATAAATGGCGAGGTAAAGGCAGCAACAGTAGCCAGCTGGTGAGTAAGCGTTGTCCCCTTAACAATATCTCTAAAGCTTAATGGTGTATAATCACCATGCCCAGCCAGGTAACGAGTAAATATTAAGGTTGCGTTATGCCTTGGCCAGTTCGTTTTGTTCTCTAAGCCGCGTATACCTTCCCTGGACATTTCATTTGGCCAGGTTCGGCCTTGGCCTGTTGGTTTATCCGCCCCGTGAAAATCAAGCATTAAATGTAATTTAGCCGCATCTTTTAACGCTTCCTGGTAAAAATTCAGTACCTCCTGCAATTCAGTATCAAAAAAGTCGATCTTTAATCCACTTACACCGGCTTCTTTACATTGATTAAAAAAAGTGCGTCTTGCTTCAGGATCTTTCAATCCCGATACACCTCCACGATCAGGATAGGCTTTCCATACCCAAACTTTAACATTTAGCTGGTTTGAATAATCTACCAATTCTTTGATCAGTGTCCATTTATCTTTATCACCATCCTTCCATCTTGACCATCCTTCATCTACCAGATTATAAGTTATGCCCAACTCACTTGCCCATTTTGAATATTTCTTCATATTTTCAAAAGTAACCCCGCCATTACCTGCCAGCCATGACCAGACACTTTTACCCGGCTGAATCCATGGTGTAGCAAATCCTTCAGGAAACAATGTCTTATCGGGCTTTGGCGATACATTAGCAATAATATCGCAGTTAACTAATGTATTCAGATCTCCTATTTCAACAATTCGCCAGGGGGTTGCTATATTGCCTGTTAAATTAGTGCTGCCTTTCATATTAGCTTTAAAGCCCCGGCTACCATCTGCCTTTAGTGAAATACCTGCAAAGTTGGTTACCCCGCCCTCGGTGATGGCTAAATAGCCATTTTCGCCGGGCAGTTTAACCGTTAGCGGCGGACCAACCAGCTGACCTTCCTTTATATCTTCAATCTCCTGTTGCTGATATTTACCCTCGTAACTACCAATATCCCCCTGGCTCCAGGCAGTACTGCCTGCAGGGATAGTAAAACACGTATTATCCGCAGTGATCTCGCTATTACCGGTGGCTGACAGCAGGTACCTGAATGCAACACCATTATCATATACCCGCGCTTCCAAAGTAAAGGCAGGCGATCCATCCGCCCCTTTTATGGGAATGGTAGCATCAATACAATGGTCAACCGCTTTGCTATGAACACCACGCCAGGCATAGGTTTCATTAACGATATGTTTTTTTATTAGCCCCAACCCATTAGCTTTGCCAATTTCCTTTTGACCAACAGTTAACCCAAGTGACGAAGTTTCAATAACCGAATGGCCATTTTTAGTAATACTATAGCTCAGTTGGGCATCTTTTATCGATAACTGCAATTTAACATGCCCATCAGGACCCGTTATGGTGGCCTGTTTGGTTTGTGCCTGTAAGCCGGTTACCCCTAATAACGCGACAATGAAAAGCTGTATTGGTTTCTTGTAGTTCATATTTGGTTGTTATTTAATACTTAATTATTGGTGTTGTTAAAAGTTGAATACTGTAGTTAAATGTGATATTGTTTATCAAAACCAATCTTGATAAACAATATCCCTGATAGCCCGTTTGTAGTTACCAAACCTGTAAAACCAGTATGACCAGGAAGAAAATTTTTCATAATTTTAGGTTAGCAGTTTCGGTTTGGTTTTATAAGTTTCCCATAAAAACTCACCAAAGAGGGTATTTGCCCAGGCAAACCATTTACGGGTGAACTTCTTAGCGTCATCTTTATGAAATGACTCATGCATAAAGCCGGTGCCTGCATGGCTGTTTTTCAAGATGGTTATGCATTGTTTTATTTCTTCGTCATTGTTGCTTGTTAACCCACGTATGATAATGCCCAATGGCCATATCATATCCTTGCCGGCATGCGGACCACCAATACCTTCGCCTGCCTTACCTTTAAAAAAGAACGGATTATTGAGGGACAACAGCATCTTTCTGGTGTTTTGATAAATCGGATCAGTTTTGGAGACAGCATCCAGATACGGTAATCCTAATAAACTCGGCACATTGGCGTCATCCATCAGGTTATAGCTGCCATAACCATTTACTTCGTATGCATATATTTTCCCGTACGCTGTATGATCAATAATTGCATGTTGTTTCAATGCCTGTTCTACCTCTTCAGCTAAGGCATTCAATTCATTTGCAAGCGTTTCATCTTTGCCGATCGCTTTAACCATTTGTGCCGCTTGTTTTAAGCTTACTACCGCAAAAAAGTTAGATGGCACCAGGTACATGTATATTGTTGCATCATCGCTTGGCCTGAAAGCAGAGCAGATCAATCCGTTTGGTTTTACGGGATAGCCGTAACCATTCATAGGCACGCCATCTGTTGCCCATGAGGTTTTCCGTTGGAAACTGTAGGGGCCCTGGTTTTCCTTTCGCTGCTGTTCTTTAAATGTTTTTAAGGTAAGCTGTATGGCTGCTTTCCAGTTTTGATCAAATGGACTGGTATCACCAGTAAGCTGCCAATATTTATGAGCCAACCTTATGGGATAACATAATGAATCAATCTCCCATTTACGTTCATGAATACCTGGCTGCATTTTGGTTACATCATGTGCCCATTCGCCTACTTTGTTCGGGTCATTATAAAAAGCATTGGCGTATGGGTCTTTCAGTATGCATTTTGTTTGATGATTGATTACGCCTGCCACCAACTGCTGTAA
>JAQBOY010000032.1 GCA_028287805.1 Mucilaginibacter sp. | reverse complement strand
TAAAATTAAATCATATATTTACATTTAAATTACAAAAGTAATTGTACTATTTATTAGCCCTAACTATAGATGCCGTTTTTAAATAATGTGTTGGAACCGCCTGCTTACGGGTGGAAAGATGAGTGTGGTAACCTTTCAAAGCCTTCTTCAGGCCAAATCTTCAAAGAATTTTTTACCAGATTAAATGTATTTAAGAATAAAAAGAACTGGTTATCTTTTTTAAGCTGGGTGTTGGTTATTGCTTTAACACCATTCCTGTTTTTATTCCTGTTTAAATACTTTTCATTTAAATTACTGATAGTTGCATTTATTTACAGCATGATTGTAATGGGTACACATGGCACCATATGGCACCACCGGTATTGTACACATAATGCTTACCAATTCAGTAACAAGTTCTGGCGTTTTTTTACGCAGAACCTAACCCTGAAAATCATTCCCGAAGAAATATACGCTATATCACACCATGTTCATCATGCGTTATCTGATCAGCCGGGTGACCCTTATAATGCTTCAGGTGGGTTTTTATATTGTTTCCTGGCTGATGTAAATCATCAGCCTATTGCCCGCAACATGAACGAAAAAGACTATGACCGTTGTGTTAGTTTGATGAAGCATACCGGGGTTACCCCCAATACTTATGCTCAATATAAAAAATGGGGAACTATCGCCAACCCTTTACGCACCATTTTAAGTATAATTTTAAACTGGGGATTTTGGTTGCTGCTATTTTATTTTATTGGCGGCCCAGGTCTGGTATGTGCTATTTTTGGAGCAGCCGGCTTTTGGGCGGTAGGTGTGCGTACATTTAATTATGAAGGACACGGCAAGGGATCTGATAAACGACGTGATGGTATAGATTATAACCGCGAAGATATGTCTATTAACCAGGTATGGCCTGGTTTAGTAGCCGGCGAGTGGCATAATAATCATCATTTATATCCTAAAAGCGCACGTTCTGGGTTCAAACCTTATCAAGTGGATATGGCCTGGTATTATATTAAGTTTCTAAGTATGATAGGTGCTGTTAGCTCGTACCGCGATTATAAGAAGCAGTTTTATATAGATCATGGTAATAAACAACCTGTTGTAGCTTACGAAACTGTCAAAGAAGTAGTTATATTGAATAACAATTTAAAGAGCAGTGGCTTTAGCAATAAACTGTAATATGGCCACATATTATTGTTATAAGAACATATTATTTGCTATAAGCAGTTATTGTAAATAACAATAACATTAAAAAACATTATATATCATTTAGTGTTAGGCTATTATAAAAGCTTAAGCTATGAAAAAAATATTCGCAGTAACCATGATGGTGTTGACCATCGGTGTAACATCATTTGCACAACAAGTAGTTAAAAAGGAGGATAAGGTTAAAAAAACCACCACCATTCCGCAAAAAGTACACAATGTTTTTAGTAAGCACAAACACTATAGCGGCACAAAAACAAAACATGTTACAAAAGTTGAAAAAGTTAAAAGTAACTAAAGCGACTAAAAAACAAAAGAGGGGGTATGTTGATCAACATACCCCCTCTTTTGTTTTAAACTAAATACATTCTTTGATGAGTAGTTTATTCATTTTTTCGAATAATCAAAGTATGTATATAAAAATTTAAAACAGTTCTGCAACACCAACTATTTCAGCTAATTCTATTTAAAAACTATAATGAGTTTATAAATATTTTTTATATTCGGCAACCGATTGTCAAACCAAAAAAACCAATTTTATGAAAAGAAAACTATTCTACCTGATTGCTTTTCTATTGACTGTAATTTCTATAAATTATGGTGCAATTGCGCAAACTACCTCGTTAGGCATATTTGACGGTCAAAGCGATGTTGGATATGTTAAGCCGAAAGGCACAGTGGTTTATAACCCGCAAACGCAGCAATATACCTTATCAGGCGCAGGCGCAAATATGTGGTTTAACCACGATGCCTTCCATTTTTTATGGAAACGCATGAAGGGTAATTTTATATTGCGTGCCAATGTGCAGTTTATTGGCAAAGGTGCTGTTGACCATCGTAAAATTGGCTGGATGGTTAGATCCACTTTAGATTCAAATTCAAAATATGTTGATGTTGCAGTACATGGCGTTAAGTTGACAGCTATGCAATACCGCACCAAAACCAACGATTCAACCCATGAGGTTGTATCTAAAATTGAAGACCCCAACGTGGTTCAGTTAGAAAGAAAGGGAGATATTTATACCATGTCTGTAGCCCGCAAAGGTGAGCCTTTTAGTTCAGAAACTTTTACTACAAAAGAGATTGGTGACGAAGTATATGTTGGTTTGTTTATATGCTCGCATAGTGCCACAGTTACTGAAAGGGCCATATTCAGCAATGTGCGTATTGTAGTTCCGGCAAAGCCCGATTTTGTACCTTATAAAGATTATATCGGCAGTAATATTGAGATTTTGGATATGGCAACCCAAAACAGCAAGGTTATTTATCAATATGATAAATCAATACAGGCGCCAAACTGGACCAGGGATGGTAAATCATTAATTTATAATAAAGATGATTTGTTATATAATTTTGATTTAGCTACCAGCAAACCAACATTGATCAATACCGGAGATGTTAAACGGAATAATAATGATCACGTTATCTCATTTGATGGCAAAATGCTGGCTATTAGCAGCTTTGGTGATAAGGTTAAAGATAATGGTAAATCTGTAGGTTATGTTGTACCCATTACGGGCGGTACCCCAAAACGGGTTACCACGGTAGCGCCTTCTTATATTCATAGCTGGTCGCCTGATGGTAAATACCTGGTATTTACCAGTCAGCGTAATGGTAATTTTGACATCTACAAGGTTCCTTCCGAAGGAGGTGAAGAGGTAAGGCTTACCACGGATGCTGCTTATGATGATGGATCAGAATATACGCCTGATGGTAAATATATTTATTTTAATTCTGTACGGTCTGGCCACATGCAAATATGGCGAATGAAGCCTGATGGCAGTGAGCAAACTCAAATCACACATAGCGAATATAATGACTGGTTCCCACACATTTCTCCTGACGGAAAATGGATAGTTTATATCTCTTTTCTGCAGAGCGAAGTAAAACCTGACGACCACCCTTTTTACAGGCATGTTTATTTACAGTTAATGCCTATTAGCGGCGGTCCGTCAAAAATTATTGCCTACTTATATGGCGGGCAGGGTACTATCAACACGCCATCCTGGTCGCCAGATAGCAAACGCATAGCTTATATAAGTAATACAGATTTGCTGTTTCCTATTTTCCCAATAGAAAAACAACAAAAACAATAAAGTGTTATATCCACTCCTATGTCATTGCGAATCGCTTGGAGAGGAAGCAGGCAGGCGGCGAAACAAACTCGCCGCTTGCCTGCTCAACAATGCTATTGCCTCACCTACCCCACAGGCGATATGCTCCTGCAATAACATAAGAATATTTATGTTAATAATAAAGCTTCCTTAATTTTAAATAAAAAACTACTATTACAAAATGAAATTACGATTAGGAATGATAGGTGGTGGTGAAGGTGCGTTTATAGGCGCCGTACACCGTATTGCCGCCCGTATAGATGATGAGTATGAATTGGTTTGCGGCGCTTTTAGCAGTAATCCGGAAAAATCACGATCAAGCGGTTTATCGCTTGGCCTGCCTCAAAACCGGGTTTATAATTCATATAAAGAACTGATTGAAAAAGAAAAGCAATTACCGGCTGATGAACGTGTGCAGGTAATTAGTATAGTAACGCCCAACCATGTTCATTTTGAACCAACCAAACTGGCGCTGGAAAACGGGTTTCACGTAATTTTAGATAAACCAATGACCTTTTCATTAGCAGAGGCGAAGGAACTGGAAAAAACGGTTAAATCAAGCGGTAAGCTATTTTGCCTTACCCATACCTATACTGGTTACCCTATGGTAAAAGAGGCAAAGCAATTTATCAAATCCGGTAAGTTAGGGGCCATCCGGAAAATATATGTTGAATATCCGCAGGGGTGGTTGAGCAGTTTTTTAGAAGGTGGTGAAAACAAACAGGCAGAATGGCGAACAGATCCCGGCAAAAGCGGGATAGCAGGCTGTATGGGCGATATTGGCACTCATGCTTTCAATTTATCTGAATATGTAAGCGGCTTGCACGTAACACAATTATGTGCTGATATTAATATTGTAGTTGAAGGACGTAAGCTGGATGACGATGGCGCCGTGCTGTTAAAATATAATAACGGTGCAAGCGGTGTTTTAACTGCTTCGCAAATTGCTGCCGGTGAGGAGAATAATGTTAAAATAAGGGTTTATGGCGAAAAAGGCGGTTTGGAATGGCAACAATCAGATGCCAACACTTTACAAATTAAATGGCTGGATAAGCCTGCCGAAATATGGCGTACAGGCGGTAGCTATGTAAGTTCTTTCGCATCGCATAATACCCGTACCCCAGCTGGCCATCCCGAGGGCTATCTGGAAGCATTTGCAAATTTGTACCGCAATTTTGCTTTAAGTGTTAAAGCGCATATAGAAGGCAAAACCGCCGAACCCGAATGGCTGGACTTTCCGGGCATTGAAGACGGCGTAAGAGGCATGGCATTTATTGAAAATGTGATCGCTTCCGGAAAATCAGAAATCAAATGGACAAAATTTAATATATAAGCTAAACCGCTATGACAACTATTAAAGGACCTGCAATATTTATAGCACAATTTATTGGCGATGTCGCGCCATTTAATGATTTAAGAGCCATTTGCCAATGGGCCAAAGGATTAGGCTTTAAAGGCATGCAGTTACCTACCAATGACTCCCGTTTTATTGATCTGCAAAAAGCAGCCGAAAGTAAAACCTATGCCGATGAAATTAAAGGCATTGTTAACAGTTACGGACTGGAAATTACCGAACTTTCAACTCACTTACAGGGGCAATTAGTAGCTGTAAACCCTATTTATGACCAGTTGTTTGATGGTTTTGCACCTGAAGCTTATCGTAATAACCCAAAAGCCAGACAGGAATGGGCAGTACAACAATTAAAATATGCGGCAAAAGCCTCTCAAAACTTAGGGCTAAACGCTCATGCTACTTTTAGCGGTGCATTTTTATGGCCAATGGTTTACCCCTGGCCTCAGCGCCCGGCAGGTTTGGTTGATACTGCGTTTACAGAATTGGGCAAACGTTGGGAACCTATATTAAATACTTTTGATGAATGCGGTGTAGATGTTTGTTATGAAATTCACCCGGGCGAAGATCTGCATGACGGCATCTCTTATGAAATGTTTTTGGATAAGGTAAACCACCACAAACGTGCGTGTCTTTTATATGATCCGTCGCATTTTGTATTGCAATGCCTGGATTACCTGGAGTATATTGATATTTATCATGAGCGGATAAAGATGTTTCATGTTAAAGATGCAGAATTTAACCCAACCGGACGACAAGGCGTTTATGGCGGTTATCAGGGTTGGGTTGACCGTGCGGGCCGCTTCCGCTCATTAGGTGATGGCCAGGTAGATTTTAAAAGCATATTCAGCAAAATGGCACAGTATGATTTTAAGGGGTGGGCTGTAATGGAATGGGAATGCGCACTTAAACATCCGGAAGATGGTGCACGCGAAGGCGCTATATTTATTAAAGATCATATTATACGCGTTACTGATAAGGCGTTTGATGATTTTTCAGCATCGGGTACTGACAATAATTTTAATCGCAAAATATTAGGTTTTGACTAAAAAATTATATCTTTAAGAGCCAATTTATTACTTAAATCTATATATGTAATGCAAACTATTAACCGCACCCAATTATTTAGGGCAAGCTGCCTGTCACTCTTAGTAACATCATTATCATTCGGTATCCGCGCCGGAATATTAAACGATCAGGGTGTAAAATTCCACCTTAATAACTCAGAACTCGGGACAATTGCAGCCACCGCTTTCTGGGGCTTCCCGTTAGCTATTATAATAGGAGGATTTATAGTAGATATCATAGGCATGAAAAAGTTACTGGTATCAGCCTTCGTTTTCCATTTATTGGGCATTTTGCTTACCATATTTGCCGATGGATACTGGACCCTGTTCTTATCAACCTTATTGATAGGGATTGCCAATGGCACGGTAGAAGCAGCCTGTAATCCACTGGTAGCTTCCCTGTACACCGAAAATAAGACAACCAAGCTAAACCACTTTCACCTGTGGTTTCCGGCAGGAATTGTTATAGGTACCTTGCTCGTTTTTGGATTAGATAATTTATTAGGACACGGAGTATCTCCTAAGCCATACTGGATATCACAGGTGGAAATAGGGCTAATGCTTATTCCAACGCTGATATACGGCTACCTTTTCTCCAGTTTAAAATTCCCGGTAACACAAAGAGTTGCTGATGGTGTAAGTACAGGAGAAATGTACAAAGCCTTGGTTAATCCGCTGTTTTTTTTCATGATCATTTGCATGTTCGGTACAGCAATTACAGAATTGTTCACTAATCAATGGACTGATGTTTTATTTAAAACTGTTACCAATAACGCTATCCTGATTCTTACATTTGTAGCATCTATACAAGTGCTTGGAAGAGCATTTGCCAGCCCTATTGTTCATAGGCTGGCACCCCAGGGTGTGTTGCTTATTTCTGCAATTCTGTCTGCATTAGGCATCTACCTGCTTATCCACCTGCATGGTGACGCTATCTTTTTAGGGGCAATCATTTTCGGATTGGGAATTGCCTTTTTCTGGCCTTGCATGATCGGGTTTGTGGCAGAAAACCTGCCCCGCACCGGAGCTGTAGGTTTGAATTTAATGGGCGGTGCCGGTATGTTTGCGGTATCAATCTACATGATATTTATGGGTGGTTATTATGACCGTTTCATTCTCGGAAAACTTCCCACAGGAGCTAATTTGGATGCTTATCGCTCTGCGCCCGCAGGCACTGATTTGGCCAAAGCTTACGATGCAGCCAGGACCGCTGCAGGGCCTGAAGTATTAAACACCACGCTTATTATCCCAATAGTTTTGATATTTGCCTTTGGCGGACTTGTAATTTATATGCGCTCAAAAAATAAAGCGGCAGTGGCATTGGCATAATTAATTAACACAATAAAAAAATGAGAAACAAAATTATAATAGTTACTACCCTATTAGCAGGAAGCTTTTATATAGCCAATGCTCAAGCTAAACATGAAGATACCGAAGTATACGAACCTGTACCTAAAGTTGTAACTCCGGGCAAAACTATTGGCGACGCGCCTTCTGACGCTGATGTTTTATTTGATGGCAAAAATTTAGATCAATGGGTATCAGCACAAGATAGAAACACTCCCGCGCAATGGATAATTACTGATGGTATATTAACGGTTAAAAAAGGTACCGGAAATATTGAAACCAAAAAACTATACTCCAATTACCAGTTACATGTGGAATGGCGCATACCCGAAAATATTACCGGCCAGGACCAGGCCAGGGGAAACAGTGGTGTGTTTTTAGCTTCGTTAGGTAAGGGAGATGCCGGATATGAATTACAGGTTTTAGATTCCTATAAAAACAAAACCTATGTTAACGGAATGGCTGGTAGCATATATAAACAATTTATTCCTTTGGCTAACGCCGCACGCAAACCGGGCGAATGGCAATGCTATGATGTAATATGGACTGCACCGGTATTTAATGCCGATGGTTCAGTACTGTCACCTGCAAAAGCCACCGTATTTTTTAATGGTGTGCTGGTTGAAAATAACGTAGAATTGAAAGGAGCAACTTTGTATATAGGGCAGCCATCCTATCAAAAACATGGCCCCGCTCCTATTAAATTGCAAGCGCATGGCGATAAAAGTGAGCCCATAAGTTTCAGGAATATTTGGGTAAGGCCGTTATAATTTTTACGGTTATTTTATTTCTTTAACAGTTCTACTGTGTAAACAGTAATGGATATTTTAAATGCAACATAAAAAATTATGTTGCATTTTTGTTTATTGATAAATAATCATGATAAACATAACCAACCTGCATAAGATATATAACAAAGGTAAAGCTAATGAGGTAAACGCGGTTAACGGCATTAACCTTACTATCAATACAGGTGAGTTTGTAGTGATCATTGGCTCAAACGGGTCGGGAAAGACAACTTTATTAAATTTGATTGCCGGTAGTGTTTTGCCCTCTTCAGGAACGGTAAGTATTGATAAGGAAGAAGTAACCAAACTGCCCGATTATAAACGAAGTAAATGGATTGCGCGTGTTTTTCAAAATCCCTTAAGCGGAACTGCATCAGAGTTAAGCATTATGGATAATTTCAGGCTGGCTGCTATACGTACCAAACCAAAAGGATTATCCATAGGAATAACAGAAGATTTTAAAAAAAAGGTAAAAGAAGCTATTGAAACGTTGGGTATGGGCCTCGAAAACAAAATAGAGCAGCCAATGGGTACTTTATCGGGTGGGCAACGGCAGGCTTTAACCCTTTTGATGAGTGTAATGGACAACTGTAAAGTATTATTATTAGATGAGCCTTCTGCCGCCCTTGATCCCCGATCAGCAGAAGTGGTTATGCAAACAGCCGCCAAATTAGCGCATGATTATAAACTTACCACTATTTTAATCACCCATAATTTGAAAGATGCCTATAATTATGGAACCCGAATTATTCAAATGTCTGAAGGTAGAATTATTAAGGATATAGATAAGACTTCCGGATCACATTTGAAACAGCGTGATTTGTACGAGTGGTTTGGCTAATCAGGTAAATTGGCAAAGTTATTGTGTTGCTACGTTCACTATGAAAAACAACAATTTTAACAACATAACAGATGCGTACCAATTAATAAGTGGTGCAAGAATCAAAGGCAAAAAACAAGACGAAATTTTCGAATTGGGAGATTACGATGCCAACAAAAGAGGATACACTGTTTATCCTTACGAGGAAGGGGTAAAATTCAAGGATTTCAGCGTGGTTATCTCCGAAAAGGAACTAAAGAATAATTATTTGATAGAAGATGCAAAAGCTACCTCTCCGGATGCAGAAACTGTTAGTCCTTCGGTAGAGTTAGCAAACAGGTATTTAAAAAGTGCCTGAGCGCTTTTTAAATACCTGTACAGCATATTATTTTTTGGCAGCCCGGCCTTTTTTAACCTCGGCTACAGTTACAGCACTTGCTTTATTGCCAAAGCTGTTACGTACATAGGTTAATACGTCGGCAATTTCCTGGTCTTTTAAAAAGTCCTGTGAAGGCATTGTGTTAGAATATGTATTGCCATTAATCTCCACATTTTCGTTAAATCCGTTTAATAAAATTGAGATCAGTTTACTTTTATTACCCAACACGTAAGTTGTTTTAATTAACGGAGGATTCATGTTGGGAACTCCCCCGCCATCTGCCTGGTGGCAGGATATGCATATAGTTGAATATACTTTTTTCCCGGCAGCCATGCTTGCAGCAGAAGGAGCTGCAGAAGCCGATTTCGATTTAACAGTTGTTTTTTTGGCTTGTGCAAATAAAGCGTCGGCAAACACCAGTAACAGTAAGCAAACTGTTGCAGTTTTAATTAATTTCATTATTATTTTTTATAGGTAATTTTATAGATTGTTCCTTTAGTATCATCGCTTACATATAATGAACCGTCAGGACCCATAGCAAGTCCGCATGGACGGTGTTCTGCACGTCCGGATTCTGTTTGTGCCTGTGTACCAGCAAACCCATTAGCAAATACTTCCCACTTACCATCAGGCTTACCATTTTTAAATGGCTGAAATACTACAAAAAAACCTGCCTGTGGTTCAGGAGATCTGTTCCATGAACCATGGAAAGCGATAAAAGCGCCATTTTTATATTTTTCGGGAAACTGATTGCCTGTATAGAATAACAAACCATCCGGAGCCATGTGACCAGGATAAGCGGCTGCAGGATCAATATAGTTTTCCCCGCCAGATTTTTTACCATCACCACCATACTCAGGGGCTATCATTTTTTTATGTTGTATCTGGTCATAATAAATATAAGGCCAGCCGGCATTATCTCCCTTTTTTAAAGCATACATACATTCTGCAGGCAGTTCAGCACTTTGTTTTACCGTATATAGATCAGGAAAGATATCATGTAGCTGGTCGCGGCCATGCTGCATTACAAAAAGCTGGTCATTCTGTGTATTCCAGTCCATTCCAACCACATTTCTTAACCCGGTAGCATAACGTATGCCATCCTTATAGTGCTGGTTGGGCTTATCAGCTTTAAACTGCCATATACCGGCTGCCGAATCTAAAACAGGGCATCCTTTTATACCCATTGAACCTCTTTGACGATCTTTTTCCTGACAAGAATTGGAGAAAGCACCTATATTAACATATAAATTACCGTTATTATCTACCAGTATAGCTTTAGGTTCGTGCTGACGGCGTGCAATTAAGCCGGTAACAATTTTTTCAGGTTCATTCGGGTTAATAACTTCGTTTTTACTATTCAGTTTATAACGGAAAACTTCTTCGTCTGATGACGCATATAAGTAACCATTTTTAATATACATGCCACTACCTGAAAAGTTGCCAAAAGTTGATTTTATAGTAGCCTTGTCACCATCAACATGCAGCGAAACAATACCTTTAACAGTTGAGCCACGTCTTATCCTGTATACTTTCGCATAAAGATCACCTTCAGGAGTTGGGGCCATCTCTCTTATACCGCCGTTAATATTATCAATTAAAATAGCCGCGCTAAAGCCTGCCGGTAAAGTTAAGCCGGCAGCAGCATCATCAGTAGCAGCTTTCGGTTTTAAAGGTGTATCGATTTTTAATGCATTAAATAATATTAGCCCGGTAATGGCTACTACCGGCAATAAAATAGTAAGCAAGTTTTTCTTTTTCATCTGTATAGTATTTGTTGCTCAAATTAAGTCAATATCAGGCAAATAAGAAAATCTATTTGTCACTATTTAAATAATTAGTTCCTCCTGTATAAAGAAAATTTACTTTAATAAAATAGAATATAATTCCTTTAAAACTTATAGTTGTAAAATATTATTCCATAAGAATTGCAAATAACAATACATAAGCAACGTCTAATTAAACCTTCATCTTTTTTCATTGTCCTATATTCAAATTTAAAACACATGAAAAAGTTAGCTTTATTATCAGCATTAGTTATAGGCGGTTTGTTTTGTAAAACTGCTGATGCGCAAATAGGTATAAGTTTAGGATTTAATATAAGGCCCCACCATGTGTATGCGCCGGCAGCCAGTATAGCAGTTGA
>JAQBOY010000387.1 GCA_028287805.1 Mucilaginibacter sp. | reverse complement strand
TTATTCCCTTGATCTGTTCTAAAAAAGCTTTCATTCCACTTTGCGAATGCTGCTGTCCTTTTTCATTACTGAAACCTTTTTGTGTCCAGGTGAATTTGGTTTTTCCATTTTCAACAGGCTCAAGCGTATAGGTTACAGTACTATAGTTTTCGGGTTTATCTTCCAACCCTGAAAAACCGCTCCAGTAACTATAACTTATTTTCCTGTTCAATTCATTTTCCAGGATGATGCCCTTGTCCCGATACTGTTTACCCTCATATTCTCCCTGGAAAATAATCTCACTTCCCGGCTTCCAGTCGGTTATAGTGTTGGTACCAAACAGATATTCTTTTATCAGTTCGGGAGTGGTTAATACCTGCCAAACTTTTTCTGCAGGGGCATTAACTTCAATTGTTTCAGTTGCTGTTAAATCGTAATTCATAATGATTTTTATTGATTTTTCACTTATTACCTATTGTTATATCGAATTATAAATAATTGTAAGTGACATTATTACATAAATCACATAAACAAAAATTTCATATGATTTTTCACTTATAATTTATCAGATTAAAAAATAGCAAACAAACATAGTCTGATGTAAATTAAAGCTTCATTAGTGACAGCCCTATGTCAACAGAGAAAAAGTATGATCAATTTTTTGAGTGATAGCAGCCGCAATAAACTTTACACGTTCTTTTAAACTGTTGGGTTGTATGATCTCTGCCTTATCGCCAAACATCATATACCAACGGGCAAACCCTTCTAACGAGGTAGTTAAAAAAGTCATCTCAATCAGGTCGCCTATTTCCTTTTCAGATACAAAACCACTGTAATATTTTTGATTGCTTAAGTGGCTGTAGATTGCTCTTTCAACTTTTATAACAACTGTTTCCAAATGTTTTTCTTTGGCCGTTTGAACTATATAGTCTTTTAAGGTGGGGTGCTGACTGGTAAAGGTTTTATCAGTAACCCAAAGTTGCTGAATACGGTCTACCCTGAAATTGCGGTAGTCATTTCTTAACCGGCAATAGGCAATTAAATGCCAGTTGCTTTCTAAAAACAATATGCCCACTGGCTCTACTTCCCGGTGGGTATTTTCCTGGCTGTGATGAGCAAAATATTCAATAGAGAGTATATTTTTTTTAGCTATGCTGTTTAATATCGTTTGTATATGATCGTTATCCGCCAGTTTGTTTAATTGCCTGTGGCCCTTAAATACTTCAATGTTACCATCCATATTTTCCAGCAGGTCCTTTTCTGCAGTTTTTAAGATAGCCCTTACTTTATACATTGCTGATTTATGATGCGCTGTAGTTGAAGTATCTGTAAGTTTTTCTACAAATTTTTCGGCTGTTAAAAAGGCGGTAGCTTCTTCGCGGGTAAACATAACCGGCGGCAGCCGGTAACCATCCATAATGGAATAACCTATGCCAGCCTCCCCTATCAGCGGTATGCCTGCTTCTTCCAATGTTCTTACATCACGGTAAACCGTGCGTAAACTAATATTAAAACGTTCGGCAATGTCAGCTGCCTTTACCACTCTGCGTGATTGCAGTTGAATTAAAATAGCCGATATACGATCAATGCGGTTCATGAACAGCCAAATTAAATAAAACAAAGTATATTAGTTAAATAAAGAAACTGTTTTTATGGAAGACAAAATTGTAACCCTACAATCCTTTTATGATCCTATGCTGGCTGAAATTATACGAGCCCGGTTAGCCGCTAACGGCATACAATGCTATATTGCTGACGGTAACGCTATAGGCGCTAATCCCCTATATAATCAAGCATTAGGCGGTGTTAAAATAAAAGTGTTTGAGCACGACCTGGAGAAGTGCCGGGAAATACTTTCACAGCCAGAAGAATTAAACGATGAACCGGAAGAGGAGACAGAATAACTTGTCCTATATTGCCACTCCACCACACACAGTAAAAAGCAGGAGTTTAAGTTAGTTCAGATAACTTAGTGCCTTGTATCAATAAAGATACAAAGAGATAATTGTTCATACCTAATAATTATATTAGTGCCATGTACAACCGCCGTAAATTTATAAAGGTAACCGCTGCGGGAGCTTCACTGGCAGCATTTTCCTCTTCCCTTTTTGCCAAAGCAGTTCAACCGGTTGCAGCCGCAGGCTTTCCTATTGTTATTTCTACCTGGGATTTTGGGATAGCCGCTAATAAGGAAGCCTGGAAAACACTGGAAAAAGGAGGTCGTGCATTAGATGCGGTTGAAGCCGGAGTTAAAATTCCAGAAGCTGATTTAAAAAACCATAGTGTTGGCAGGGCCGGTTATCCCGACCGGGATGGGCACGTTACCTTAGATGCCTGCATTATGGATGAGTTTGGCAATTGCGGCGCTGTAGCTGCTATGGAATATATTGCCCACCCTATATCCGTTGCCCGTTTGGTAATGGAAAAAACCCCGCATGTAATGCTGGCAGGAGAAGGCGCTACGCAGTTTGCGGTAGAGCATGGCTTTAAAAAGGAAAAGCTGTTAACTCCCGAATCAGAAAAGGCATGGAAGGAGTGGCTTAAAACGGCTAAGTATGCACCCGTAATCAACTTTGAGAATACCCAGGGTATGCCGGGAGGTAAAGACAACCATGACACGATAGGCATGCTGGCCATTGATGCCAAAGGAAATATTTCAGGCGCCTGTACTACCAGCGGCATGGCATGGAAACTGCATGGCCGGGTTGGCGATAGTCCGATAATAGGTGCCGGCTTATATGTAGATAATGAGGTGGGCGGTGCAACTTCAACAGGTGTTGGCGAAGAGGTAATACGCAACGTAGGCAGCTTTTTGGTAGTGGAGCTGATGCGACAGGGTTATACACCCGAGAATGCCTGTAAAGAAGCCGTAAACCGTATCATTAAGAAGAAACCTGATAGTATCAAAGATATACAGGTTGGCTTTTTGGCAATCAATAAAAAAGGCGAATATGGCGCTTATGCCATTCAAAAAGGTTTTTCGTTCGCAGTGTGCAATGCAGAAAAACAAGACTTACTGGTAAAAGGTAAAAGTTATAATAGTTGATAGAATTATTGCCATGAGCCGTTCCATTATACTTGAAGTTTGCGCAAATTCGGTTACCTCAGCATTGGCGGCGCAGGATGGGCAAGCTCAGCGGGTTGAGCTTTGTGAAAATTTGGATCAGGGCGGAACTACACCATCCTACGGCGCTGTATTACTCGCACGTAAACTACTTCATATAAAACTATATGTGTTGATAAGGCCCAGGGGCGGCGATTTTTTTTATACCGACCTTGAGTTTGAGGTTATGAAAACCGATGCTGAATTTTGCCTGGAAGCTGGGTGCGATGGTATTGTTATTGGCATTTTAAATGCTGATGGAACAGTAGATAAAGAACGTTGTACAGCATTATTCAATATAGCCAAACAATACGGTGCAGGGGTTACTTTTCACCGGGCGTTTGACGAATGTAATGATCAGTTCAAGGCATTAGAAGATATTATTGACATGGGTTTTGAACGTATATTAACTTCCGGTGGCAAAGGCACAGCCATGGAAGGGTCAGGCAGGATTAACCGGTTAATTCAAAAAGCAGCAGGCCGGATCATTATTATGCCGGGAAGCGGTATCAACGAAAATAATGTTGCTGACCTGGTACATTTTACAGGGGCCATTGAAATACATTCTTCTGCCAAAACAGGTGTAAAAAGTAAAATGACCTATAAAAATGA
>JAQBOY010000351.1 GCA_028287805.1 Mucilaginibacter sp. | reverse complement strand
GGCTTATCAATATTAATATCAACAGGTTCTTTTTCTAAACGATATCCCTGGGGCAGTGTATAATTAATTTCGTCCTCGTCTGTATATCCGCGGTTAATATCTACTGCGTTAACCCGGTTCCTTACCTCGCGCGGCGATTTAGTAATACAATTTGTAGGGTTCAATGAAAAATAAAATTTACCATCGCTTAACGAAGCGAAATCACGTGCTTTGAATTTTATGTTTTCAATAGTAACGGGTTTCATGCCTTTATCCTGTTTTAATTCCAGCTTTTCAATAACCATATTATTAATAGGATATATTTCCTGAATGTGCTTTTTACGCTCAACAGGACCTTCTTCAATTAAGCTTTCACGCGCATCATATTGTGTACCCTTAAATATTGTGGTCATATCACCCGATAATTCACCCGAATCGCTGATTACAAAATTTGCTTTACGTGCTTCTAAATTGACGTTAGCGGTATATTTTGGTGTATGTATTAATTTGCCCCCTTCAGGTGTACAAGCCAGTACAGTGCGGTCATCCGTAAAATCTCCTAAAAAACCAAAGGGGATTTTTTGATTGGTACATTCCAGCCAGGTCGTATCATTTTTAAACGGAATGCATAAAATTACATGGTCGCCTTGTTCCATACTCGGAAAATCATTAATCATGCTCACTTTACGATTGCCCGACTCAACAACACAATAGTATGAATCAATATTTACCGTTTTTAATAAGGCCTGGGTATAATTAACCAATGCTTTACAATCGCCGTAATTTAAATGATCAACATCAGAAGCCAGCAAAGGTTGATATCCTCCTATACCTATCTGAACACTTATATAGCGGGTTTTTTGCTGCATATATTCATATATTTTTTTTGCCTTTAATTTCAGATCGGAAATATTAGCTGTAATATCCTGAATATGTTGCCTGGTCTCTGCCGGTATATCGGAGCGATTTTTTAATAACTTATCATATACCCATTTACCTAATTCGTTCCAGTTGTTAAAAGATCCGGTTATACCTTCGTAACTAAATTTTACCGGCGCAATTTTTACACTGGTTAAAATATCTTCGCGGTTAGGGCTGTAAGGCTCATCTTTTACTGCCTTCATATTATTTACCTGCCATGTATAGGTTTTAAATCCGGCAGCATTTGTTGCTGTAGTTACCTTTGATGGGATATTGATCTCTTTGTAACGGATGTCAAAATCAGGCTTACAGGCAAATGTATACTTGCTTTTTTCAACTGATAGTCCTTTGAAGGGATTGGGTTCCCAATCTCTAAAATTTAAAGATTGTTTTGAACGTACCTCATACTCATAAACAATAGTGTACGGATAATCGGTTACAACAGGAATATAATGTTTTATCCGGGAGTCCTCGAAAAGTGAAAAATTGTTTGCTGCATTAACATCTTCAAAATCCTTTTCAGAGAATTTGCCTGTTTGTTTTCCAAACGAATTGTAAACAGCGCCCTTAATATACCTGATCACATTACTTTTATTATGCCATACGGTTATATGGGCTATATCTTCTCCATTCTTATTTAATACGGTAATAGCTTTTTGAATATGGTAAATAGTATTATCAAGGTCTTTTACCTCAACGTTTACTTCCTCGTTACGTACAACCGCACTAGCATAGGGCAAAAGCTCTTTAGAGATCAAACTGGCATCATAACTTTGCTGCGCATCTGCTTTAATTACTGGTAGTAATAAGCAAAAAAATAAAACAATTGGTCTCATGACTTCTTTTTAAACACAATTTCGTTTTTTTCTGCCTGTATGATCTTATTATAAAGTTCTTTTAAATAAGGGTATTCATCAGTATTATAAATTGACTTTGTAAACTGAGTTACATGAGAGAGTGTAAACTCATTTTCTCCTCCTTGATAATTAATTATAAATCTTCCCCCATTATTGGGCAATCCAATTGCATAATTTTGCGGAGCTGTATCAACAGTATATCCCGGTGGTAAGTGCATAGTCATAATATACCTGCTGCTGGAGGGCATGCCCCAGTCAACCGGATAATCACGATAAATAAGCTTAAAAGGATTTACAATTGTTTTACTTAAGAAATAAGGGTCAAATGTTAATTTATCATGATTCATGTTGCCGTAAGCATCAATTTCAACTTCATACTTTTCGCTTATAGGCACATTAAGGCTATCCAGCCCCATGATTTCAGATTTTAATATTTTTAATTTAGGCAGCCTTTCATCCAAATTCTCCACATACTCATCAGTGCTATTGAATTTATTTATTTCCTTACGCTTTAAATAAGACTGATAACCAATAGAATAATGAATGATAGTGCCTTTTATTTTACCATTGTCCTGCAAAGTAAACTCAAAACTATAGGTGTCGTCCTGACGTTGCGTAGTAGCGTTTAAATCTATCCAATAGGATGGTTTATCAAAGCTGAATACCCGGCCTCTGTCATTCAGGCATTTTAAAGGCAACATACCAAATGCTAAAAATTTATCAGAAGCATCAAGCATATAACTTTTACCGTCAATATTTGCTTTTGCTATTACGTAATTAAAGTCGCCTGTGCCCGGATATAAAGAATTAATCACTCCATGATTACGTGTAGAAAGCAGTACGGCTTCTGTATTTATACCGGCCGAATTTAAAGCGGCAATTAATGAAAAGTTTATATCTGCAATACTTCCTGTGTGTGCGTTCAATGCCTGTCGTATGCCATCATTGCTGTAAATACCAATATAGTCATTCCATTTAAACCATTTCTGCAGGTAACTATAAATAGCTTTAGCTTTGCTTAGTTCATCTGTTTTACCCGCTATCGCCTCTTTTATATAATCTTTTAGCAAGTCTTTCTTTTTAAGCTGACTGCCAAATTCATCGCTTTGTTTAAGATGTTGGTCAATATCCTTCCATTCTTTAGTAATCACTTTTTTAATACC
>JAQBOY010000485.1 GCA_028287805.1 Mucilaginibacter sp. | reverse complement strand
ATGGAAATGCTAAGTAGTTTTTTTTTCATAATAGTTTAAGTGATAAGATTTTTTTCAAATGCCTCATTACAAAAAATAAGCCAACTGAAAATCAAGCTTATATAATTACTTTTCAAGAAAAAAGCACAATATAGCGTGCATAAACGGGTAATATTTTCCCCAAATGTGAATTATTATCTACAAAATTTACTGAAAAAACCCTAAACTATATCACTTTCTTAACTAATAGTAAGAATTTGAGCTTAACTAATAGTAATAGTTTACTCATATGGCACCGCTTTTACATCCACTGTAATTAATTATGAGCACAAGCGAGATTTATTTAATTCGGCTAAAATATTGGGAACGCTCCCTGTTTCAAATCGCTTATAATACCTTTAACGCATTAACTCTGTTTGTCAGCAATAAAGGCAACCAATGCCTGTATTGGTTCTCGCTATGCTGACGCCCGAATCTATAAGTAAAAGAGAGGACTATAAATAAAACCATAATTGATTTTATTAATTTTTGTTCGATTTTTACAGGCCCTATAATTATCTTGTGAGGGTTAAATTCAATATTACCGGTTATTATACAAACCTGTATTTCAAAAATAATTGTCACCTTTATTACTTATATCTATACTTATGTTTTATCAACCTTCAGAAAAACGCTACCAATCAATGCCTTACCGCCGTTGCGGAAACAGCGGCTTAAAGCTTCCTGCCATATCCCTGGGCTTATGGCATAATTTCGGATACGTAGATCAGTTTGAAAATAGCCGGAATATTATCAAAACAGCTTTCGATAATGGGATTACCCATATTGACCTGGCTAATAATTACGGGCCGCCACCGGGCTCAGCAGAAGAGAATTTTGGTAAAATACTGGAGCTTGATTTAAAAGGCTACCGCGATGAACTTGTTATTTCGTCTAAAGCTGGTTATACCATGTGGGATGGCCCTTACGGCGATTGGGGAACAAAGAAGTATTTGGTTTCAAGCCTGGACCAAAGTTTAAAAAGAATGAAGCTGGACTATGTAGATATTTTTTATCATCACCGGCCTGACCCGGAAACTCCGCTTGAGGAAACTATGGCAGCGCTTGATCTGATCGTTCGCCAGGGAAAAGCATTATATGCAGGTATTTCAAATTACCAGCCAAAAGAAGCTGAACAAGCTATAAAAATATTAAAACAGATGGGAACTCCGGTCATCATTCATCAACCAAAGTATTCCATGTTTGAAAGATGGGTGGAAGATGGCTTACTTGACCTGCTTGAAAAGGAAGGCATAGGCTGTATTCCCTTTTCGCCGCTTGCGCAGGGAATGTTAACAGATAAATACCTGCATGGCATACCTGAAGATTCAAGAGCAGTAAAAAGCGGTGTATCTCTTAATAAAAGCAATATTACTCCCGAAGTAATTGAAAAAATCAACAAGTTGAATGAGATGGCGCACCAAAGAGGGCAAAAACTGGCACATATGGCTTTATCATGGATATTAAAAGATAACAGGATAACTTCTGTATTAGTGGGAGCAAGTAAACCCGAACAACTTACCGATTCGCTGAATTGCTTATCAAATACACATTTTACTACAGAAGAGTTAAATATTATTGACGGTATATTAAAATAATTTAGCTGCTGTGATTCCTTTAACAATATGTAATAGGCCTAAGGCCTATTACATATTGTTAACATATTCTCATCTATTATTTGAAGATCAACAATCCTGCTGCTCACACTTTTCATCGGCAAATTCCGGTTCAAAAGTGCTGTGATTAATATCCAGGTGCTGTAAACGGTGGCGCAGATCATGCTTAATATTATCAAATAGAGGCAGATTGGCCGGTTCAATAACCAAATGGGCGGTTAATGCGTTTTCGGTTGTGCTTAATGCCCAAACATGCATATGATGCACATCAATAACACCTTTGGCCTTTAATAGTTCCTTTTTGATTTTTTCCAGATTCATTTCCTTCGGAACACCGTCCATTTCCAGTCTCAGGCTATCTGTCAATAAACTCCAGGTACCTCTTAAAATCACAATGGCTATAATTAAACTCACTACGCTGTCAATCCAGTACCAATTAGTAAAATAAATGATCAGGCCGGATATAACCACGCCTAATGATACTACAGCATCCATAGCCATGTGCAAGTAAGCGCCTTTAACATTCAGATCTGTGTCTTTATCCTTTACAAAAAGCCATGCAGTAATGGCATTAATAGCAATTCCTATTAATGCAACCCAGGCCATTGTACCGCCTGAAACCTTTTCGGGATGGATAAAGCGTATTACGGCCTCATAAGCAATAAGCCCAACTGAGGCAAAAAGAATAACCGCGTTAAAAAAAGACACCATGATGGTTGAACGCTTATAGCCATAGGTATAATTATTGTTTGAACTTACCTTGGTAAGCTTATAGGCTAATAAAGCGAGTGCTAAACCTGCTACATCACTTAAGTTATGACCGGCATCTGTTAATAACGACAAAGAATGCGTCATAAATCCGGCAATTACTTCAATAACTACAAAAGCCGAGTTGAGTATGATACCAATAATAAACGCCGTATTTAAATGATCAAGTTTAGGCGTATGATCGTGATGGTGCCCAAAACCATGTGAATGATCGTGAGAATGAGAATGGTCGTGACCTGCTGACATAATTACAAAGCTACTCTTAAAAAGGCAAAAATTCAAAAAAGAGGTTTCGTACCATTAACTATTCGTGATGATAAGGCTCTCCTTTAATTATGGTAAATGCACGGTAGAGTTGTTCTGCAAAAAACAAGCGTATCATTTGATGCGAAAAGGTCATCCGCGAAAATGACAGCTTATCGTTGGCCCGCTCATAAACTGACCGGTCAAAACCATAAGGCCCTCCTACAACAAACACTATACTTGTTGTTGATGTATTTGATCTTTTTTCCAAGTAACCTGCAAATTGTTTGGATGTGAGTTCCATTCCATTCTCATCCAGCAAAACAACATGGTCTAAGGGTGTTATTTTTTTCATTATCAACTCCGCCTCTTTTGCTTTTTGCTGTTCCTGGGTTAAGGCTTTAGTATTTTTTAATTCATTTAGTTCAACCAGTTCCAGCCTGGTATAATGCTTTAAGCGTTTAACATACTTATCTATACCCTCTTTTAAATAAGCATCCTCTGTTTTACCTACAGTGAGAAAAATGATCTTCATAATGAAAAAACAAATAAACGTTTATTTAAAATATAAGTGCTTATTTAGCTTGATTTTTATTCATAGATGGAACAGGATATCATTAACGATTACCAGCAAAGGGCTTCCCTGGCTCAACAGGAAGCCAATAAATATAAAAAATTAGCCAACACTTACTCCTTAATGCGCTTAAGCGTTTTTGCTTTGTTTGCCATAGCTGTATACTTTGCAGCCACACATGATAATTTTACAATAATTGCAATTGCGACTGTTGTACTGGTTTTTTGTTTTGCCTGGCTCGTATCCCGGCAGGGGCGGTTTGAACAACAGATGAAATACTTTATGGATTTAAAACAGATCAATGAAAATGAGATTGGCAGTATCCTGAACTATTCAAACCTTTATGATAATGGCACAAAATTTAGCAGCGAAAAGCATTATTATAGTTCAGATCTGGATATATTTGGTAAGGCCTCGCTTTTTCAATTAATTAATCGCGCAGCCACCACACCAGGCAACACTAAACTGGCCGCCTGGCTAAGCGCACCTGCGCAAAAAGAAACAATAGTATTAAGACAAGAAGCCATAAAGGAATTAGCACAAAAAAAAGACTGGAAATTAGCCACACAAACCAGCTTGTTGTTTGCTAAAACAGCAAATGTAAACCAACTGCAACAACTTTTTAACTACCTGCATATGCCGTTAAACTTTCCGGGCGAAAGCTGGCTGGCTAAATATGCAAAAGCCTCTCCTGTTTTATTGCTGATAATTATTGTATTGGCCTTTTTTTTTCCGGTAGCTAAAAGTATTGCCGTATTAATAGCTTTAATTAATCTGGGCATAGTAGGCTCAAAAGCTACGTATATAAAAAAAGCTGATTTAATAGCCGGTAAAATAGGCGATACTTTAACTAATTATGCCATAGTATTTGAAAAAATTCAGTCAGAAACATGGCAGGCGCCCTATAGTAATGCAATGGCCCAAAAGCTAATAAAGGATAATACTTCAGGTAGCATAAAAGAATTGGGTAAACTGATCAATAAACTTAATTATCATTTAAACATTATAGTTGGAGTAATACTAAATGCTTTTTTTCTTTGGGATATCCGCCAGGTAATTGCTATTGAAAACTGGAAGCGTAATAACCATACTAATATGGAGATTGCTTTTGAAATAATAGCCGAATTTGAAGCATTAATAAGTCTGGCAAGCCTGCATATTAATTATCCAAAATGGGACTTCCCGCAAATTGCCGATGGAGCCGGTTATACTTTAACTGCTAAAAATATAGCCCACCCGCTTATTCCGCTTAAAAACCGTGTAGAAAATGATTATGAATTGGATAATGCTTTTAAAGTTGACATCATCACCGGCTCTAATATGGCCGGCAAGAGTACCTTTTTACGTACGGTAGGTATTAATACAGTATTAGCATTAAGCGGGGCACCGGTTTGTGCCTTATCTATGCGGGTATCAGTAATGACGATTGTAAGCTATATGCGTATAAAAGATTCGTTAAATGAAAGTACGTCAACCTTTAAGGCTGAGCTTGACCGTTTGCAAATGCTGCTGGCAGCGGTTGAAAATGAGCCTAAAGTTTTCTTTTTAATTGATGAAATGTTGCGGGGAACCAACTCCGTAGATAAGTACCTGGGCTCAAAAGCGGTGATTGAACAACTGATAAGGAAGAAAGCCGTAGGTATGGTAGCTACACATGATCTGCAAATTGCTCAATTAGAACAGCAATACCCCGATTATGTACGCAATTTTTATTTTGATATACAGGTAAAAAACGGCGAAATGTTGTTTGATTATAAGATGAAGCATGGTGAGTGTAAAACCTTTAACGCCTCGTTATTATTAAAGCAGATAGGTATCGAAATAAATACCGACTGATAAATATTCTCCCTATATAAAGAAAAGCCATCCTTGCTTTAAGGATGGCTTTTCTTGTATACTTAATATGACTCTATATTATCTTTGAGATTTAGGATCAGGTGCACCCCCCACTCCCTGGTCGCCCTGCTTCAAATCATCATTGTTGATACCTTTCTTTTGGTTTGAATTAAAGCTTAATTTACCAAAGCTATAGCTAAACGTTAAGCCAACCGAACGGAAAGGAAATTGAACTATGCTGTTCTGTGTAAATCCGGGGCTTGAAAGGTGTGAATCAAACTGTTTATACTTTTGAAACGGAGAAAGAGCGTTTATACCTATAGAAGCTTTTTTCTTAAATATTTGCTGCCTTACCCCCACACCAAATAAACTAAATGAAGGGTTTGTGCCCTGGATAGTGCGGCGTGGTGAATTTTG
>JAQBOY010000478.1 GCA_028287805.1 Mucilaginibacter sp. | reverse complement strand
TGAGGCGTTATCGCTGCGATAAAACAAATCTTGCGCAGGATAGGGATCAGGATAAAATTTAAAGCTGGTGCCTTCCAGGTTTTTTTGCAGGATAGCGCCAAAGTCTGACCGCTCATACCCGGTAATAAAGGCGGAGTTGCTGCCAAATTTTGATGCTTTGCCAATCATCTCAATATTAAACATCGCTACAACTTTATTGGGATCAACCGTTTCTGCAAAATGCTGTGAGCCATATTCGCCAATTTCCTCGGCACAAAAAGCAACAAATATCAGCGTACGCTCATTATTATGTTGCTTTTTAAAATATTTAGCTAAGGTGATCACTGCCGTAGTGCCTGATGCGTCATCATCGGCGCCGTTGGCAATACTATCCCCCTTCATAACGCTGTTACCGGTAACAACCCCAAGGTGATCATAATGCCCCGAAAATATGACGTACTCATCCGGTTTTGTTTTTCCGGGAATCATTCCGGCAATATTAAATAAGGGTGAATTTTCAAATTTACCTGAGTAATTTACCTGAAATGATTTAACATCATCAAACACACCTACTACAAAAACTAATGCCTGGTTATCGTCTCTTTTGTTAACAACAAAACCTTTGGCGTTGCGGTCATTAAAGGCTTTAATGATTTCAGTAAACTTAGGGTCAACCAGGATCAGTAATTTTTTACCGCTTTGCCTATAACTTGAATATTCCGTACGGAAGTTTTTATCGGCAGTTAACTTAACAACCTGTACATCACTGGTATTATCCCAGTTGATTGAAGCGGCAGTAGTATTCACATAAATACTATCGGGTGAAATGGTTTTTCCGTTAATGCTAACTACTGCTTTTCCCGGGATAACCCGTGACAGCGTAAAATTCTGCCGGTAATCTTTATTACCAGCTAAGGGTACCAGGCCTGCTTTTTTATACTCACTTTCAATAAATTCGGCAGCCTTTTCAATATCAGGGGTAAAGGTGGCGCGGCCACGCATATCATCAGCCGAGAGGGTTTTGATAATACGTTCTACATCATCTTGTTTAATCAGTTTATTTACATCCTGAGCAATGCTGCTGGTTGCAATTGCCAGTAAAGTAATTGCCGCTAATATCTTTTTCATATGTTTATTTCGATTTTGATGATAACCAATTGGTGCGGAAAGCTTCCTGATCTTTACTTAAGGTTTTTCCCGCTTTTTCGAAAGTTACCACTTCAAATGCAGGGTTTTCTTCTAAAGTTATCACTGTTTCATGCTGTCCGGTCCGGTTTTTATAACTTACTGTAATTTTGTCTCCTGGTTTTTTACCGGCTACTATTTCATTCAGCCCTTCAGCATCCTTTATATCTTTTCCGTCTGCTTTTAATATTACGTCGGCTACATCAAGTCCGGCCTTATAAAGTGGTGTACCCATGATGGTGTTGGAAGGTATGGCAAAACCATCAGTCGCGGTTGTTCGTACCTGGCCCGAACGTCCTCTGATCCCAAAAGCGCCTACTTGTCCTATCCAGGCTTTTGCTGGTTGTGATTTGCGTAATAACAATCCGGCTTTTTCCAGTAAACCGGCGTAGTTGTTTTTATCAATGCCATTGATATAACGATTAAAGAAATCTGCCGCAAACTTTGGGTTCTTAGTTACTTTGGCCAATTCAACCTGTAGGTCCGCCACAACATACGGCTTCATTACCTTTCCGCGGTCCAGCCAAACGGTCCGCATATAATCATCAAGCGTTAAATTAAATTCGCTGCGTAAGCGCAAATCAAGAGCCAACGCAATGGCGCCGCCATAAGTATAGTAGCTGGTAAATGTATTGGCATAATTAGTAGGGTCAATTGATACGCCTGCATCTGTAAATACGGCATTACGGCTCATTTGAGTTGGTGGATATTTAGACGCGCCGGGTGAAAATAGTATCGTATTTACTAATCCGCCTATAGTACGTGTATATTCTTCGGGTGTATAAAAGCCGGCTCTTACCAATAGCATTTCGCCATAATATTGGGTAAAGCCTTCAGCAAACCAAAGTTCGCTGCTCATATCAGCATGCTCAAAGTTAAAAGGTTCTAATGGTTTTGGGCGGATACGTTTTACGTTCCAGCTATGAAAATATTCATGTGCGAATGTACCCAGCAGGCGAACCTCATTACCCCCAACCTTTGGGGTAGTTTGTACAATACAGGTAGAGTTACGGTGCTCCATACCATCGCCTGAATTTGATGGATACACATCATCAATAAAGGTATATTCACCAAAATCATAAACCGGTAATTCACCAAATACCGCTTTCTCTTCCTCAACTACTTTTTGTACCATTGTTCCAAATTTTTCAATAGTTGGCTGATCGTCGTCAGAATGTACCGTTAAATTTATCCGTAGTTTCTTACCATCCGGATTGGCTACATCCCAGCTGGTTTCGTTAAAATTGGAGAGCTCAGTAGGGCTGTCCATCATATATTGCATGTTAGGGGCCGAGTATATATTAGAGCCCTCATGCTTTAATTGTGTGGCTACCTTCCATCCATATTTTTCAAGGTCATTAAATTCAAATTTCAATGGTCGTTTATCTTGTCCAACCACCCATATAAAAGCTGCGGGCATATTTAAATGTGCATGACTGAGGTCTACGCTTGCATAAGTGCCATCTGTCCAGTTTGCAAATAAGGTATAGCTAACCTTTAAAACATCGCCATGTTCCGGAATTTCATATACATCGCCTTCAACTTGTTTAAGCATCAGTGCGCTTCCATCAACATTAAAAGCTTTTACATTATAAATATTTTTGCCAAACTCATGGGTAGCATACCGCCCTGCTGATGACCGGCTCATACGTAATTTTATAACGCCGGCAGGTGCCTGTGGTATGGTCATTACAATTTCTGCCTCATGGTGTACGGCATTTGGAAATGAAACGGCATAATAAATAGCTTTAGGCTCGGGCTGAGCCATTGCAGCACTAATAAAAAGGGCAAGAGCTATGGATAAGTATATTTTTTTCATTAATGTGTATTAGATACGGCAAATTAATATAAAATGCGGTATTTAATTACACGTAACAAAAAAATTAATCATACCTGTACTGTTCCAAATCATGTTCCGATTGGCCGGTTATGATCTTTTTTCGCCGTTCTACATCCGTATCTAAATGATGACTAAAAAGATCATCGGTTGCAGTGATATCTCTTTCTTTGTCCCGTTCTGCATAATGTATATTGGCTTCGGCTAATTTTGCGACCGCCACATCATAAGGGCCTTTGGGCGACATCAGCTTTACAAACACAGGCAGGCACTCAAACAAGATAAAAAGGTAACCAATAAATGATATGGCCATATAAGTATCCAGATCACGGGTGCCATTTTCGTTATAAGTCAATTGTCCCAGGGCCCAGTTACGGTCGGCAAAGCCGGCCACGCCAGCAAGGCTGTCTAATTGATGCTCAGTAAATAATCGCAAATCATTTACGCCTTCAAAATTTTTGCGCTGACTCAGGTATTGATCCATCTTATTGGCATCATCAGTAACGGTTTTTAAACGGGCCTCTTTTTCTTGTAATACCGACTGTTTTTGTTTGGCATAAGTGCCATACCCTGTAATGCCTGATGTTTGATTGGTTTTGTCGCCAAAAACCTCTTGGTTTAACTGGAAACGTGAACGGTTGATATCTTTTTCAAGCGAATCTTTTTCTTTTTTCATATCCTGCGTTCGGGACATTTCCATGCCGTACTTTTGCAGATAGGTTTTTTGCAGGGTATCAATCTTGCGGTGCTGACCTTTTAGGTAAGCCGTTTTTAGCTTTTGACGGATCTCTTTATCAAATATCTTTAGCTCTAATGGGCGCGAAATAACTATACCGATCATGATAGCCAATAAAATACGGGGAGAAGCCTGTAATATCTGTTGGTTAGTGCTGCCTTCCTTATTTATGCTGGATACAATATAGCGGTCCATGTTGAAAATGGCTGTTCCCCATAATAACCCAAATAAAATAGCAAAACCTACCGCGAAAGCGTTACCACTAAAAACAAAATACATAGCATATCCGCCTGATAGGGATGCAAATAATGCGGTAAAGAATATGGTAGCACCAATACCTACATATTTATTATGTTCTATAGGGTATTTTTTAAGGGTTTCAATATGTGCTCCGGAACAGAACCAAAAAAATCGGGTGACTTTTCTCATCAATATTTATTCTTTAATAAACAAACTTAGTTATAAAACGCTTACAGGGCATTAATGTTACAAAAAATAGCTTTAAATATTTGATATAGAAAAAACTACCTTTGATTATTAATTTATAATGACATGAAAGAAATAAGCGTACAGGAATTAAAAGAGAAAATGGATAGTGGCGAAGATTTTCAACTGGTAGATGTAAGGGAAGATTTTGAATATGAAACATCAAATATTGGTGGCGTATTAATACCACTTGGCGGCATTTTAATTGAGGCCGATAAAGTAGCAAAAAACAAACCTGTAGTGGTAATGTGCCGTAGCGGCAAACGCAGTGCGGCAGCTATTATGCAACTGGAGCAACAAGGGTTTACTAATCTTTATAACCTTAAAGGCGGTATACTGGCATGGGCTGAAGATATTGACCCTACCATTAACGTATACTAACATGTGGAAAAAAGCAGCACTCAACCTTTTATGTAACATCTGTCTTTTCATTTGTTTGATAGGGGTATATTACGGCTTTAGCAATAAGCGGTATGAGTTTGTATTGGCAGGAGGTTTCGGTGCGGTCATATTTATAATGCTAAAAATAAGGCTGATAAAAGGAATAAAAAATAGCATTAAAAAACCTTAACTTTCACCTATGCTTATCGCAATTTTAGGAGTCATTGTACTTATAGTAGGTATAGTGCTTAAACGCTC
>JAQBOY010000441.1 GCA_028287805.1 Mucilaginibacter sp. | reverse complement strand
CCAATATCATATATAGGGATGGTTTTCATTACAACTCAAAGGTAAGTTGTAATTTTAATACTTAATGGTAGGATTTAGACTCTTTATGGTACTTTTTACTTATTTAAAACCGTAAAAAATCAATTGTACACATAGAGCAATGGTATTAGCCATAACATCAGTGGTAATTTTGATGTTATGGCTAATTAATTAGAATACTATTTTACCGGCTGAAGTAACCAATGATCCGATACGTACAGCATCGAAGATCCGTTCTTCTGTGGTGCCCAGTTTTATTAAGGAATCTTCATGGGCATTTACGCACATTTCGCAACCGTTTACGGCAGATACCACCAGGCTCATCAGTTCAAAAAATTCTTTTGAGGTAACCGGCTTCATCATGATCTGCATACGGATACGGGCAGGTATTTGGTTATACTTTTCCTTTCGTGTAAAGTGCCTGAAACGATAAAATACATTATTTGATGCCAGCAAGGATGCGCATCCGGCCGCTTCTGCAGTCTCGGCATCGGTAGCTCCCTGTTCTTGTGCATATTTTGTATAATATTCAGTAAGCGGCTTGTTATTATTGTTAATAGCAGTGGCTAATCCCAATAAAGCACATTCTTTAGCGCTTAAATATTCAGAAGTAAGGGTGCTGGTGAAGTTTAATTTTAAATCACGCAGGTAACGTGATTCGCCTTTTTCCAATAAGGTAAGGCTGTCGGTTCTATAGGTATTATCCAATCCAATGCTTTGCAGCAATTCCTGGATAACTTCTGTACTTTCACTCATATAGTGTTTCTTATCAAAACGTCATTGCGAGCGATAGCTTGGCAATCTCTACATAAGCAAGTTTCGCACTTGTCTCATTAGGTTGCTTTGTTCCTCGCAATGACGTGGTTTGTTGTTGTTTAAATTAAACGGTAAGGGTTTCTTCACCTTTTACCCAGTTGCATGGGCAAAGCTCATCGGTTTGTAAAGCATCCAATACACGTAAAACTTCTTTTACGTTACGTCCTACGCTTAAATCATTTACAGATACCCAACGTACAATGCCGGTAGGATCAACAATGAATGTTGCACGGTAAGCAATTTTTTCATTTGGCTCTAAAATACCCAGTTCTTCAGCTAATGATTTTGAAGTATCAGCTAACATCGGGAATTTCAGGTCGCGCAGGTCATCGTGGTGTTTTCTCCATGCAGCGTGCACAAATTCAGAATCAGTAGAAGCACCGATCAAACGGGCATCACGATCACGGAATTCGCCGTAGTTGTTGTTAAACTCTGCTATCTCTGTTGGGCAAACAAAGGTAAAATCCTTTGGCCACCAAAACATAACGGTCCATACATTATCATCATTAACTAAAAAATCAGATGTTAATGTTTCAAACTCTTTTCCTTTTTCTAAGCTTACAACGGCTGTTTTTGAAAAAGCCGGAAATTTTTGTCCTATCGTAATCATATGTATATATATTCTTTTTTACAAAGATAAGATTTTAGGACAGTAAACTATATCGGAAAAATCGATATTGTATAGCTTTTGTCTATAATTTTAAATAAATCTATTTGTTATGTCTATTGTTACCGATGCTATAAATAAAAACGACTTATAATCTATTGTTTAATATTATAGTCCTTTTCATCATTTTTATTGTCTGGCTCAACTCCTTTATCCGGATCTAAAGTATAGGAAGGCTCTGCTGCATCCAATGCTTGCCGTAGCCGGTCGGCATCTGATAAGCCATCATCCTGTGTTTGCGCGGTATTATCGAAGCCATTGGAGTGTACATCCTGCTGGCTTTTTTGATCATCGGCATCTGAAGCTTCCATGTCATCAGGAGGCAAATCATTTTCAGGGATTATCATGATTTTTATTATTTAGTGTATAAATTATAACACCATGGCAAACCTGTTGTTTTTAATTATCCCGTTATTTTATGGACACTATGTTATTATCTTACAATAGTAATGTAGCCACCCAATTTGGAGCTTTTGTTTCCCAAATCAATAACATAATAATAGGTAGACATAGGCAACTGGCTCCCTTTGTAAGTGCCATCCCAGGCTTTGCTGTATCCTTTTGACTGGTATATCAATACGCCGTAACGGGTAAAAATAGTTACCAGGCAGTTAGGGTAAACACGAAGATCCGGAATATCCCAGTTGTCATTTACACCATCGCCATTAGGGGTAAATGTATTAGGAACGCTAACCACCGGTGAAGGAACTATGTTCACTAATAATTGGTTGCTGATTACAGAGGGTATACAACCATTAAGATATATGGTACAGGTAACTTTATCGCCGGCATTTAAGTTGTTGGTGATAAAAACAATGTTATTGGGCCCGGTATTAATGCCATTTACCTGCCATTGATAAGTTACGCCAATACCTGCATTAACCGGTGCAGCAGTAAATGTTATAGGTGTAGTTGGATAAACGCTGTTAGCTGATGCGCTTATAGTAACCGATGGGGGAGCTGTTGAAATCAGATTTACAGTTATGGTGTTTGATAAAGCTGTTTGACTGGTAAGGCAGGGACTGTCGTTATTGGTAATGATACAGGTAATCTTATCGTTATCAGCAAAATTGTTACTGGTAAATTGCGGATTGTTTGTCCCGGCATTAACACCATTTACCTGCCATTGATAGCCTGGATTAGTTCCCCCATTATTGGGTGTTGCAGTAAAAGTAATAGTTGAACCCGGGCAAACCGGCATCATTACAGACGATGTTATAGTAGCTGAAGGTGTAACATAAGGATCTATAGCAATACCGGTATAGGTATTAAAGCCGCTTACCTGGCATGCAGAATTGTTGATAACGGTACACTTTACAACATCTGTTGCTGCTGGGTTTGTACTGGTAAATTGCGGACTATTTGCCCCGGCGTTTATACCATTAACCTGCCATTGGTAAGCAAGGTTATCATTAGCGCCAACATTGCTGACCGATGCCGTATAGGTAACAGGGCCACCTGCGCAAACAGAGCTATGGTTAGGCGTTATACTAACTACCGGTGCAGTTGGTAAAATTATGGTTAAAACCTGCGATTGCGGTTGGGCGGCAATAAACAGGTTATTTCCACTTTGATTGGCAGTTATGGTGGTGGTGCCTACTATGCCTGTAATATGAATTACGCCCTGGGCAGAAATGGTTGCCACAGCAATATTGCTGCTGGTATAGGTAATTGGTATAGTGTTATTATTGCTTGTTGCTCCGGCAAAGAAATCAACAGCGCAAACTGTTTTGTTGCTAATTGAGGGAAAATTAATACCCTGATATTCCATAACTGTCAACGTTTCCGTTGCGGGTGTGGCTGCGCTGTAATTCTCATTCCCACTTTGTGTTGCGGTAATTATGGTAACTCCCGGGGCTACCAAATGGATTAATCCATCTGCAGTAATAGTTGCTACAGCAGGATTGCTGCTGGTATAAATAATAGGTGTTTCAGTGTTGGTGCTGGTTGCTGCTGGAGTAATATTATTGTTTGCATCTATTTTGCTGGTGGTAAGGAGCGGAAAAGTTATAATGGAGGCTTTTAGTGACCCGGCCAGTACTACCGCACGGCCGATATTTTTTGATGATAAGGTTGTAATAGCGGTATTTGCTATAGGTGTTTGCCGCGCCTGGTAGCTGATATTTGGTGCCTGTGAAAATGCGCGAAGGTTAAATAGATTAAAACCCAAAATAAGAACCCATATTTTCCAATTGCCCGTTGCTAAAATTTTATATTTATGGGGTTCCAATGTTTACCATAAGGTTAAGTATGTTCAAAAATAATTTTTTTGTTGAAAGTAAATTAAAATAATTACTTTTTCTTGCAGAGAATATTTTTACAACCACGTAGCAGCGTGTATTTTAAGTAAGGGTAATTTTCAGGTAAAGGCAATATTCCAAAAAAAAGCAGGATAAGCCAGGGCGTTCGAAGTGGTTAAACACGAACGCCCCGGATAACTAATAAATTTAATAATTGTAGCCTGAATTTTTACCGTTAGCTTCTTAAATAAGAAGCTCCGTTTATATCAATAATCCCTGCAGTCGTAAATTCTAAACCCTCGCTGGCATATATCGCTACTAATCTCGCTACCTCTTCGGGCTTTGCAACCCTTTCAAAGGGGCTTTGCTTTTTAATTAACTCACCTGCCGGTCCGCTCAGTTTCTCAGCAGACATTTCTGTTTCTACAAAACCCGGTGCAATAATATGTATACTGATATTGTGTGGGGCCAATACCAAAGCCAGCGATTGGCTCATGGCATTCAACCCGGCTTTGCTGGCGCCATAGGCAGGATTGGTTGGTTCGCCCCTGAAAGCGCCTCTGGAAGAAATATTGATAATCTTACCTGACTTCCGCTTCATCATTAGTTTAGATGCGAAATAACACATATTAGCAGGGCCCATTAAATTAGCCTTAAGTGTTTGATCCCAGCTTTGTTGCCAGTTTTCATAACTGGTTTCTAAAAGTTTATGGTCAAGATGCACTGCGGCGTTATTTACCAGTACATCCAGCTTTTCATACCGTTTTGAAAACAAGTCGAAAAAATTTTGGATAGCAGCCGGATCGGTTAGGTCTAACTGATAGCAACTATGATTGCCGGGTTCAAGATCTGCCAGCGTTTGTTGAGCTGCTGCCTGGTCAGATTTATAGGTAATGATCACATTTGCGCCCGAAGCTGCAAACAGTTTGGCTGTAACGTTGCCGATTCCCTTTGAACCGCCGGTAATCAGCACGTTTTTATCTTTAAAATCAAAAGTCATTTACGTTTTTAGATTGCTGCTTAAATAATTT
>JAQBOY010000425.1 GCA_028287805.1 Mucilaginibacter sp. | reverse complement strand
CCCTTATCAGTTGACGCGGTAATGATATATGCGCAAAAAGGTCATGGCCGCCGTGCCGATCTGTATACTGATTATACCTTTGCCGTATGGGATGGTGATAAGCTGGTTCCGTTTGCCAAAGCCTATTCCGGTTTAACTGATACGGAAATTAATAAGGTTGATTATTTTGTAAAACGTAATACACTCGAAAAGTTCGGCCCCGTTCGAACAGTAAAACCCGAATTGGTTTTTGAGATAGGATTTGAGGGGATTAACAGATCAACCCGGCATAAATCGGGCATTGCTCTTCGTTTTCCCCGTATATTGCGATGGCGGCATGATAAACCTAAAGAAGAAGCGGATACCATTGAAAGCCTGCGGGCGCTATTAGGGGATTAACTATCTTTATAGCTAACAGAAATAAAACTGATAGTTCAATTATCTAAAAATTGCATATAAAATCTCTGCGTCCTCATTTATTGTTATTGCTGTGAGGACACAGGCAATGGAGGGAGAGGACACAGGTAATGGAGGAGAGGACACAGGCAATGGAGGAGAGGACACGGCAATGAAGTAAGGTAACTTTATATCATCCAACTACGAGCAAATTGAGCAGGTTAAGAATAATGGCAGGAGCAAACATTTGCCTCTGTTCCCGGCGAAGTTGATTTTGTTAAGCACTCGTTACAAAGAAGTAAACGCAAGAGGTGTTTTTAACCCTATAGCCCGGTTCAGACAATTGCTATTTCCCAAACCGCTCTTTTAAAAATTGGCCTGTATAAGAATTTTTCTCTTTGATCAAATCTTCCGGCAAGCCTTCAAAAACGACCTTACCGCCCCTATCACCGCCTTCCGGACCAATATCAATTACCCAATCTGCGCATTTAATCACATCCATATTATGTTCTATAACTATAATGGTGTTACCATGATCCAGCAGGGCATCAAATGATTTAAGCAGTTTTTTAATATCGGCGAAATGCAAGCCTGTAGTAGGTTCATCAAATATAAATAGTGTTTTATGAGTGTTATTCCCTTTTACCAGGAACGACGCCAGCTTGATACGCTGCGCCTCTCCACCCGAAAGGGTGTTGGATGATTGCCCTAACTGTACATAGCCTAAACCTACTTCAACCAATGGTTTTATTTTAGCAAGAATCTTAGGCTCTTTTCCAAAAAACTCCAGTGCCTCATCAATGGTCATGCCTAATACATCTGATACATTTTTTTCATTATAGGTTACATCCAGTATATGCTGCTTAAAACGTTTACCATCACAAGCCTCGCAGGTCAGGAAAATATCAGCCATAAACTGCATTTCTATTTTCACTTCGCCTTCGCCCTGGCAAACATCGCAACGGCCACCCTCCACATTAAAAGAAAATGCTGAAGGCTTTAACCCAGCCGCTTTAGCCGCAGGTTGTGCCGCATACAGGTTACGTATCTCGTCCCAGGCTTTAACATAGGTTACCGGATTGGAGCGTGATGAACGGCCAATCGGATTCTGATCTACCATTTCAACCTGTTCTATTTTTTGATAATCACCTTCAATACTATCATATGACCCGGTTTGCTCGCCAGAGTAATTGCCTAAAGTTTTTTGAAGAGCCGGTGCTAAAATGCGTTTTACCAGGCTTGTTTTACCTGACCCGGATACACCGGTAACCACCGTAAGCACGCCTAAAGGAAATTTAGCATCTACATGTTGCAGATTATTTTCCCGTCCGCCTTTTATTTCAATAAAGTCATGCCATTTACGGCGTGTTGCGGGTATGGTAATTTCTTCCTTACCGCTTAAATAACGCCCGGTAAGGCTATTATCATCTTTTATAATTTCATCATAGGTGCCTGTAAATATAAGCTCACCCCCATGTGTACCTGCTTCGGGGCCAATATCAATAATGTAATCAGCCGCTTTCATAATTTCTTCTTCGTGCTCCACTACCAACACCGTATTACCTACATCACGTAAAGATTTTAATACCCCTATCAGTCTTTGTGTATCCCGTGGGTGCAGGCCTATGCTTGGCTCATCCAACACATATATTGAACCTACCAGGCTGCTGCCTAAAGAAGTAGCCAGGTTAATGCGCTGCGACTCACCGCCTGATAAGGTATTTGACAAACGATTTAAGGTTAAATAGCTAAGGCCTACATCATTTAAAAAGTTAAGCCTGTTAGTGATCTCAATTAATAAACGCTTACCTACCTTTATATCGTTTTCGTTAAGCTCTATAGTTTTAAAAAATTCAAGGGCTTTATCCAGGGCCATTAAAACCATATCGGTTATCGATTTACCATTAATCTTTACATAGGAAGCATCCTGGCGCAGACGGCTGCCTTTGCATTCAGGGCAGGTAGTTTTACCGCGATAACGGGATAGCATTACCCGGTATTGAATTTTATAAGTCTGCGCCTCCATCTCCTTAAAAAAGTCATCCAGCCCCCGGAAGTATTTATTACCGATCCATAGAAGTTGTTGTTCTTTAGGAGTTAGCTGATTGTACTGGCGGTGAATAGGAAAATCAAATTTTAATGAATTTTTTACCAGTTCATCATTCCACTCGCGCATTTTTTCACCACGCCATGGGGCAATAGCACCTTCATATATAGTTTTACTTTTATCGGGGATAACCAGGTCTTCATCAATGCCAATAACCTTACCATAGCCCTCGCAACGCTTACAGGCCCCATAAGGATTATTAAAACTGAAAAAGTTAGGTGTCGGCTCTTCAAAACGCATACCATCCAGCTCAAACCGGTCGCAGAAAAACCGCTCCAATTCCTTATCTGATCCCGGCTCTATATAACGAACATAGCAATCGCCTTTACCTTCAAAAAAAGCAGTTTGTACCGAGTCGCCTAAGCGGCTTATCGTTTCATCCTCATCATTTTTTGTAATACGGTCTATTACTATCCTAACCGGTTCATAGTTTAGCACTGATGGCTCGTGTTGACCATTACCAGTATCTATAGACCATGAACCATTACCAACAGTTTCATCCTCCAGTAATGATTCAATCCTTGAAAGTTTTTGCTGATATTCTACCCGCACAAAGCCCTTTTGCATTAATACTGCCAGTTCTTCTTTTAAACTCCTGTTGTTATGCGGGTATAACGGGCAAAGTATAGTAACCTGTGTATCTCCGGGTAAAGCCATGATGAAGTTCACCACATCTGTAACCGAATCTTTTTTTACTATCCCACCAGATATGGGTGAAATGGTTTTACCAATACGGGAGTAAAGCAATTTCAGGTAATCATATATCTCGGTAGAAGTACCAACTGTTGAACGGGGATTGGAAGTGATCACTTTTTGCTCAATAGCAATAGCAGGAGCAATCCCTTTAATGTAATCTACATCCGGCTTGTTCATACGGCCCAAAAACTGGCGCGCGTACGATGATAAGCTTT
>JAQBOY010000424.1 GCA_028287805.1 Mucilaginibacter sp. | reverse complement strand
TTTCCTGCTGAGCTAAAGGCAATGCACCTTTTAAAAACGCTGCAACTTCTTCTTCTTTGCCTGGTTTCGCTTCAAGCCTGGCCAGTAATGCTAATTTTACCATAATTTTAATTGCTTAATTGTTCATGGTTGCTGACGGAGTAATCCGGTGTTTTTAAATCGACACTTTCATTGTCCTTAAAGAGAAAAGCCATTCTTGCAGCCTCTTTTTGCGGGAACTTAAAATTGTCCATCATACTACCATAGATTCCGCTTTAAGCCTCAAAAAGTTTGCCGCTATTGCTATTATCAAATTTGTCTGCGTGAGCCCTCAGTTATCCAGTACAGGGTTTACTTATGATTAATTTTCTGAGTGGTATAACCTACTTTTCTGTCCAGATTTGTACCTCGTAAGTTAATGGCATAAGTTTTATCAGTAACACTATTTAAAAAACTGATAATTGCTTTAATTTCGTTGTTATTTAACTTCAAACTATCAGATGATAATATAAATTGAAATGACCTGTTTAAACTATACCTCCCTCTCTCTGGTGTTCATTATAGTTAAAAGTGCCTGTTAATAAAATATAAACAAGCCGCTGGTCTAAAAATGATCACGAGTATGTAGCCCATATTATTGTTATTGATTGAGCTTAATTTCACATGGCGAATTATTTACTCTTATATAAAATGATTCTCCACTTTCTTTTTCAATCATCCACACATGTGAAATATAGGTAGGCTGTATAATATTACTATTGGCGACTATGGTTGTATAAAGCTTAAGATTACCATCCCAATCTATCCAAAATAATTTTAGCTTTCCGGATGTATTATTGATAACTGAAAGTTCAGCCTTCTCTGTTGATATGCCGGATTTTGCTCCCTTTAAAACAATAATTGATTCCTTTTGGTCTTCAATAGGTGGCTGAATCTTTCCTGTATATAAAGAATCAAGTAATTTATATCCATCAATATCATAATCATATAAACTCCGAGTGCCCGGCACAGGAAGATTTGTCCCTTTTAAAAATTCACCATGAAATCCAAAGTACCACATTGAAAGTTCGGCCCAGTATTCCTGTGGGTTTGTGGAAGCATAAGCATCTTTCCAAAGACCATTATTTAGTGATTGATGATATTGAGATTCGATCTTTTTCTGGATTGCCCTGTCAAACCCATAGTTCATAATAGTATGAGCAAATTCATGTATACAAATATCAGCACCTCCCCTATACCTGTCAGTTGGTAAACGTAGCAGATTTTCTTCGCCGCACGATGCGTAAATACCACCCATACCGCGGGTGCGTTTATCAATATCAGTTAAAACACCATTATCCATATAATTTACCCCTTTTTTATCAATGAATTCGGGCAGATCAGATGTTTGCTGATCTTTACCAATAATATGAAGCTCGGCCCCATTTTTAATCAGGTTCTTCCTCACATTAATCATATTGTTGAGCATGAGCTTAATTTTTGAAGATGCAATAAGTAATGCCTTATTATCTACCACATTTGCCGAACGGATAGGAATCCCGTCACAATTAAGATACTTAGCGTAAAAGCCAAGCAAAGGCGGATCAAGCAGAACTATAGCATCTGAAGATTTTTTTTGAGATAATGGTATAACTTGTTTATCAACAGGTTTAGTGGATTGAGCATGCGTTATATTTATAGTTGTTATAACCATAAACAGTACTGTTTTACAAGTTGGATATAAAGACATACTTCTCTTAAATAAACTTAAAAAAAAGTCCTTTGAACCTTGTTTGGTTTTAAATTCTTTTTCTAAGTCTTTTGGCATTATTAATTCTTCCACATCGTCTAAAATTGTCCACGAACCATTTTGTTTTGCAGTTTCAATGCTTTCGTAACCTGCTTGCGTTATAAGTCCTTCGTCAATTAATCGCTCAACCTTTCCCTTGTTTATCTTTGACCAAACACTATTTGGTTTTCTTTTGCAGAAAAATTGCATAAACATTTCATCGTCAAGAGTTTTTTTGTGCTATCTATCCAGCCAAAGCAAAGGGCTTCATCAACAGCCTCACTATAGGTTACTGTTGGAACATTAGACTTCTTTTTATAGTAAACAAGCCAAACAGATTGTTTTGAACCATGATTTTCTTTCAACCATAACCTCCAATCTTGCCGGCTTGTCGGGCAAAAAGTTTCTATTTCCTTTTTCTGCATTGCTTCTTCACTATTTCATTGCAACTAAAATAATACTTACAATCAAAATACCCACTGAATAACATGTCCCACTTATAATTCCCTAACACGCTTTTGCTGTCGCTGTGCCAAGCCACGGAAGCATTGCCGTCGCGGTAATAATTAGTAACCGCTGAAATATTCAATTCTTTAGTACAAGTGAATTCATTAGTAATGAAACTGCTGTAGAAGAGCCGAAAGCCGATTTAGGTTTGGATTCGCTTGTTCTGGTTGCCCATTTTGTTTGAATCAGACTTTGTGAATTTCTGTTATTATAGGCCACCCTTGCATTTAACAACAACCATTCTACCAAGTCTGTCTTTTTGGTGTTCATGGTATATTTGCGTGCGTAACGCGCAAATATTCCTTTAAATCCAGGCAAATCATTTCCGCCATCTTCATTGTTCATCACCTTGGCATTATACATGTTATCCCTGGTGTATTGCGCAATTTTCTCTGCCTCTGCTAAGTAGCTAAGCTCTTTGGTATAATCGTAAAGCATGGTCGCAGCGGCCAGGTAAGTTCCCTGGTTATAAGTCGAACTCCAGAGACTGATTTTAATTTTTCCCGATTTGTCAAAGTCTACATTGTCGGCTACTTTACCTGTAGCAGGATTAAATAAATATAATTTAGACCATGTGTATAACGCAATTGCCTTATCATAATAACTCTTATCTCCTGTAGCTTGCGCCAAATAGCAGCTTGCTACCATAGCCGGCCCGTTTATGCATGCATTTTTAGAGGTCTTTGTTTCATACCATATCAGCCCGCCTCCATAAGAGTTGGTGAATGCCCGGGCGTACATTTGGTCAAATTGATTTTTCCCTTTTTCCAAATAAGCTCTGTTTCCTGTAAGTATATAGCCACGCACACAAAACAGTACGGCCCACGTAATATCATCATTGTATTTGTTGTACATCCAATCAGCTTGGTTAACCGCAATGAAATGGTCATATAGCTTATTAAACCTGGTTATAAATCTGGCATCAGAAGTAACCTCATAAGCATCTAAAAGAATTTCCATCATCTCTGCCTGGTCCCAAAAGCCTTTCCCTGTTTCAATATTATAATTGGTGTACCATGCATCAAATACTTCATTGGCTATTGACAAAGCAGGCGCTGTATTTTGTTGTTTTTGTTTTTGGAAAAGCCATTGTTGACTATCTGTAACAGACGATGCAGACAAATTAACTTTAATACCATCTTCGGTACCACCTGCAGTTAAATTGAGTGAAAAACCAGGATCATGCGCTGATTTTAAATAATATAGATCTTTGCCTGCTTTTTTAATAGCCCATTTAACATCATTACCGCCACTTTCATTGTACTGATCTACGTGCACAGTATCACCAGCAGAAGGAGCCGCATGCAACAGTTTTCCGCTTGCTACATTAGCTAATGTGTAAAGGCCGCTACCAACATAAGTAACTATCCATCGCTCAGCGTCCGACCTGGTATCTGTCCAACAATCTACAACAGCGTTATTGTCCATAGATGAATTGCTTACATCTAACAATTTGTTGTTCGACTTAGATTTTATGGTATAGATTGTTCCTGAAACAATACCGCTTGTTTGAGCAAAACAAGTCCATATATTACCTGAAAAAACTACCATTAAAATCATACTTAAACGAAACGATTTCATCATTATGTGTAATTAGGTATCATGATTAAAACTGCTGCTACATTTACTTTGCCTTATTTCCTAAATACTGCCTTATGCCTGGAATTATAGAACGGCAAACATCAAAAACGTCATTTATTGCTGATCTTCAAATACTATTGAATTTAATAGAAATATAGTTTCGTTAAGTTTCGCTTTGTCATTTTTGAACACAAAGTACACGTCATGCACACCTGCGCTCTCCTTAATAGCTGTAGCTAATAATACCGGTACCTTCGGTTTTTGACTCATCACTTCTACAGCTGTCTTTCCTATCATAGGGCCTGTGGGTGAATCTAATCTTACTTCAATAGAACCTCCCTGATTATTTTCAAGTGCACTTGCCTTTGCATTAAACTCCATCTGTTTTATACCTGTCATATCCAGCTTTTTAAATGCAATGTAACCGTTAGTGCCCGCTACTACATTGGTAGAACCGTCTAAGCCATTTACTTTGATACTTGCACCTTTTATAATTGGTGCCTCAGCAGCAGCTACCTCCGGACTATGCAAAACAATAGTTTCTTCAGATGTCTGATTAGGAATGTTTTTGTTCCCTTTGTCGGTGTAAGCCGCACGGATAATGTAGGCGCCCTTACCGTTATCTCCTTCGGGCAGTTTCGGAATATAGCTACCCCTTACCGGCATGGTATTTATATTATTGTTGGTAACGTTAATGATATATTCCGTAATGGCATGGGCATCAGCTGGTGAAATAGCAGGGTGAGAAGGCATCGCAATTGGTTTACCCCATCTTCCGCTTTCTCCTTCTCGTATCACATGTGCAAGACGCTCAATTTCCTTTGCATTGTCTTTATATTTTGCGGAAATCTCGGTAAACATGGGGCCAATGTTTGGTGTGTTAACATTGTGACAATTTTTACAATCGGCGTGGCTTATTAAGGACTGGGCGACTGCAAACTTTGTAGACGCATCAACACTTCGCTGCGCCTGGGTTAATTCAGCAACGTCAAAGCCTTCAGAAGTATAATTAATACTAATTGCGACTTGTTTGGCACTTATGCTACCGGATTCCAGGCTTCCGTCCTCCTTATCATTAACGCTCACCGCATAATTAAAAGGTTTATCAGCAAAGAAAAAAGACCGGTTGTTAGTGACATCTATTTTTACAACAGGCGCCTCATTACCGGCAATAATTTTTACCGATTTACTATTTTTTGCTCCCTTGGCATCAGTAACGGTCAAGGTAGCCATATACACACCCGCCCGGGTTAAAGTAATTGATGGATTGGCCGTACTGTATAACTTAGGCTGTATCCCTGCTGAAGACACTTTCCAGCTATATTTTAACAAGTCTCCATCTGCGTCTCTTGTTCCTACGGATGATAGGGTAATATTTAACGGCACTGTCCCGCCTTGTTTGCTGGTTGATACAGCCACTATAGGCTTACGGTTACCAGCATTATACTCAATACGTACGAGCCTGGCATTATCACTCTTTCCAAACCAGACGCTACCGTATTCAAGCACATACAGATCTCCGTCCGGACCGAATTTCATGTCGATGGGCTCAATAGGATGATAGGATGGTGAAAACTGTTCCATGCCATCGTAATCTCCGTTAGCCTTCATAGATACCGCCATAATCCAACCCCGGGCCAGATCTGTTATCATCCATTTTCCTTCATAATAAGCTGGCCATGGCCGTTTTGCTGCTGGAAAATCTGAGCGGTGATAAATCGGGCCGCCAATGCAGCTTCGGCTGCCGCTGCCCATTAATGGAAACTCCTTTGAAACCGAATAAGGATAATAAATAAATGGTGCGGCTACAGGCGGTAGTTGCTTTAAACCGGTATTGTTTACCGAGTTATTCATTGGTTTATTTGGGTCTTTTTTATCGCCTAATTCTCCCGATACATAATCAAAAACAGGGTAGGCAGCATTCGGACCTACAAAATAAGGCCAGCCAAAAAAACCCGGTTTACGCGCCTGGTTAAATTCGTCATAACCTTGAGGACCAATTTCGCTATCCTCAGTATTATCCGGTCCGATATCGCCCCAATACAGCCATCCTGTTTTGCTGTCAATAGATGGACGCCAGGGATTACGGTGCCCCATGGTATAGATCTCCGGTCGCGTTTGTGGCGTCCCTTTAGGGAAAAGATTACCGGCTGGGATGCTGTAACTACCGTTTGGTTCAGGATGTATGCGAAGGATTTTACCGAGGAGGCTATTTGTATTAGCTGTCCCGCGCTGATCATCCCAATGCAAACGGTTGGGGCGTTCATCAGTGGATGACGATAAAGAAGTACCCGTATTGTTACCAACAGTAAGGTAAAGGTTATTTTTACTATCCCAGGTCATACCGCCACCTGTATGACAGCAAACTTCACGTTGTGTCTCAAATTCGAGCATTACCTTTTCAGAGCCTGGTAATAACTGATCGTTCTCAAATTTCCACCGGGTAAGTTGAAATTTCTTTTCTGTTAAATGAGAGTAAAAGGTATATACAAAATGATTTTTATCGAAGTTCGGATCTACCGTTAAACCCAAAAGGCCTTCCTCTGCTTCCGTTACAACACCTTTAGCATTAGTATATTTTGTGTTAACAGGTATAGTTGCTATCACTTTCACCATCTTAGTTATAGGATCATATAGCTTAACAGCACCTTTTCGCTCGCTGATAAGTACACGCCCATCCTTTAAAACTTCAAAAGTATTAGGTTCGTCAATGTCGCCTGGCTGGGTAAGTGTTACTGGTGTAAAACGGCTCTCATCTGGTTTTAACGGTACGTCTCTGTGAAATGAAAACAAGAATATAGCTGTTACTGCTAATGCAACAACAGCTATTTTGATTATAATTTTATTTTTTAACATTAGTTTTTATAAATGATGTTGTAAACAAATAGACCTACCGATATCATTTTGAGGATCATGGGTAAGCACAATGTTTCAGCTATTTAACCCGTTTCAACGTTCCTTTAAAATCTGTTCCCTGAAAACCAACAACTACCTCCATGTTATCGCCGTCAACTTTACCCTTTACATAAGAAACAGCGATTCCATTGTAAGAAAATGGCTTAAATGTAATGATGCTGCCATTGATAACACCTTCTTTTAAAGGGATATCTCCTATTTCGGTTGATACAATACCATTTACTTTCCCGTTATTTTCTTTCATGGATACATCAACGTCATACAATAAGGCTATGGTTCCAGACCACCGTCCGCTAAAACTCCCGGTATAACCATAACTAACTGCAGCAATTAATGAAATCATAAAGGCAATGGATAATACCCGAATTTTCATATGGTATTTTTTAAATGACTAAAATGAACTAACATTTAATTGGATGTTAACAACCTCTGTAAGTGTCTGTATTGTTTTGGCTTACGATAATTATTTAGCCTGTTTAAGTGTTGCTTTTACGTTTTGGCTACCAAAAGTCGTAGTTAATACTAATTTATCATCAACAATAGTTCCCTTGTAAACAAGTGGTTTACCATTAAAAGTAGTAGTGAAAGTAATATTGTTACCATCCACTTTACCTTCTGTAATAACATTTTTTCCCATCTGCGCGGCAACATAAGGTGTATAACCGGCATCATCCGGATTTTCTGATTTCGGATTATTATCAATTAAGGCAAACGTTCCGGTCAAATTAGCCCCTTCTGTTTTTAACGTAAGCGTCAAATTATACTGCCCTTCAATATACCCTTTCCAAACACCATCTATTGTGGCTGCCCGACATACTGTGATAACCATAAAAAATAAAACAGCTGATACTAAGATTCTTTTCATCATTTTTTTAATTTGTTATTTATACTATTTACTTTGTTTAATTCTGCAATTTGAAGCTCATTACTAAATGGACCCAGCTTAAATTTCAATAGCTGCGTATCTCGGCTGGCCTCAGTTTCCGCCTGTATAGAAACTCTTTCTGGCCCCGTTCCATTTTCATCATATACCACCAGCTTATTTATTCCGCTTTTTAACCAGCATTCTGGTATATACATACCGTTAATTTTTATTTTTTCGGGATAGCGGCCCAGGTTATGCGAGTTAACCCACACCGAACCATAACTTAAACTGGTCGTGTTCACACGCCAAATGGTATGCGTGTTCTTCAGGACCGGGAGGGTAAATGTGGCACGATAAAACCGCGGATGTTTAGTTTTATCGTTCACTAATGTCAGATTCTTCCATCCGGTTGAACTGTTCGGATCACCAGGCCCGCCTCTCATACGCCATCCTGTTAATGTTACTTTCTTTCCAGAGCCATCCGCTTTTTGCAGAGTCACTGGCCCTGAAAGGCCTTTAGCATCTATCGTGTCTATTTCACCTACCCGAAATATCAGTTTATTCCGTCCATCATGAGCTGTAAAAACAGCGATAGTGTGATTTATACCCGCCTCCAGGTATAGGTTAGCTACGTTATGAATAATACCGCCGGTATCAATGCGTTTTCCATCGAGGAACAATGCTGCCCGGTCATGCAAGCTTTTGAACACTAATTGGTAATAGCCGGTTTCTTCAACTTTCGTTGTTGTCCGGTACCAGGCGTTAGCGGAGACATTGCCATCAGCTCCCATTTGGAGAGGCTGCGGGCTTTGTAACCAACTGTTATCTTGATAACCAGACAAGGCTGCCAAAGACGCATCCTTAGTTTGCCATGATCCTATTTCCAGTCGCTTCATATGATTTACAGCGGACGCTTTGAATTTCTGGTTGCTCTGTAATCCCCCCTGTTCAAATACCCAAGTGTGTTGACCGACTCTGGCTTCCCAGGGCCTTTCGGTATACAGATACACAGATTTTTTTTTGCTGATAAGATCGCCTGCATATTCCGGACCAATTACAACATAGGTTTTACCCGCCGCTTCAATAAACCAACTATGGGATGCCAATACATCATTCTCGGTTATAACCTCTATCCGATAGCCATCAGCTTCAAAAGTATAGCATTCGGGTGTATCTTTAGTTATGCTGGCATTAAGGCAAATACCTCCGGCTGACGCTGTAAAATTATTCTTCCCCCTTTTTATGCTGACGTTTTTTGAAACATCAAAATAGATTGAGGCTAAAGAACCCGGGGCTCCATATAATAGTATGGTAATTGTTTTCCCCCGGGGAATAATACTATAAATACGGGTGGGGGCCCATGCTATTTTTATTGTATTGGTTAATTGGTAATTTATAACCACAGGCATTATTTCTCCAGCAGCCAAATTGACCGGATATGATACCTTTATTTTACTACCTACAGGCGGATTCAATTTCAATTTAACACCTGCACTGTCCGGATTATCTAAAAAAGCAATGGTGCCGGCCTGGCTTTTGCGGGCTGTAACCTTAACTGTTGTATCTGATACTATTGGCAGGTTGCTCCTATCTCCCTCACTGTTCGCCAATACTTCCTGAAAACTACGGGCAAACCAACCGGCCCGTTTAAAACTGTAATACAAGGGACGCAAGTCTCCTGCCTGGCCAATGGATGCGCCGTAATCATAGGAAGCGGCCATATCCCTATCATTATTATAATCGAAATTAGTGCC